>DATNGE010000051.1:0-12686 GCA_035606035.1 Allostellaceae bacterium | reverse complement strand
CCAGCGAAAATCGCCGAGGCCCGGCGCGCCGTCCCCTCGCTTGGCCATGATCGGCCTTTTGCCGCGCCCGCCAAGCGCCCGGCCGCTGCCGAACAGGCGTGACCTCTGGCACTTGAAGCTTACGGCTGCTAAGCCAATATAAAGCTTCGCTTTATAGGGTTGTGCCGGACGCACGATGATCGTTTTTACCCTCCGCTGCCATGACGGACACGAATTCGAGACTTGGTTCCGCGACGGCGCGGCCTATGAGCGCCAGGCGCGACGCAGCCTCGTCACCTGCCCCGAATGCGGCTCGACCGAGGTCGAGAAGGCAGTGATGGCGCCGCGGCTCGGTCGCTCGACCAAATCCGATCCGGCACCGCGCGAGGCTCCGAGCGAAGCCGCGCCCGAAACACCGGCCGCAACGACCGCGCCAGTCGCCAAGCCCGAGCGGCCGCCGACACCGGCCGAGTTCCGCCGCGCGCTGCAAGTACTGCGCAACTACGTCGAGACCAATTGCGAGAATGTCGGCAAAGGTTTCGCCGATGAGGCGCGGCGTATCTACAAGGGCGAGGCGAAGGCGCGCGGCATCTATGGCGATGCAACGCCGGCCGAAGCCGAGAAGCTCGCCGAGGACGGTATCGAGGTCGCGGCGATTCCCTGGGTCCCGTCGAGCGACGCTTAAATCCATTCGATGGCGGATTTTCACACGCTCGACGACATCGACGTGCGCGGCAAGCGGGTGTTGCTGCGCGCCGATCTGAACGTGCCGGTGAAAGACGGCAAGGTGACCGATGCGACCCGCATCGAGCGCCTGGCGCCGACGATCCGCGAGCTCGCCGAGAAGGGCGCGCGCGTCGTCGTCATGTCGCATTTCGGCCGGCCCGAGAACGGCCCCGATCCGAAACTGTCGCTGAAACCTTTGGTCGAGCCGCTCGCCAAAGCCATTGGCCGCCCGGTTGCTTTTGCCGAGGATTGCATCGGCGCGAAGGCGCAGAGCGTCGTTGACCGCCTGAAGGACGGCGAAGTCGCGCTGCTCGAGAATACGCGTTTTCATCCCGAGGAAGAGAAGAACGATCCCGCCTTCGTCAAATCGCTCGCGGCGCTCGGTGATCTCTATGTGAACGACGCTTTCTCGGCGGCGCATCGCGCGCATGCGTCGACCGAAGGCGTCGCGCATCTTTTGCCCGCTGCGGCGGGCCGGTTGATGCAGCAAGAGCTCGAAGCGCTGCACGCGGCGCTCGGCGCGCCGAAGCGCCCAGTGGCGGCGATCGTCGCGGGCGCCAAGGTCTCGACCAAGCTGCAGCTTCTCGACTTCATGCTGAAGAAGGTGCAGGTACTGGTGATCGGCGGCGCGATGGCGAACACGCTGCTCTTGGCGCAGGGCAAGAAGGTCGGCCGGTCGCTGGTTGAGAAGAACATGCTCGATGCGGCGCAGAAGATTCTCGCTGAAGCGCGCGTGGCCGCGTGCGAATTGATGCTGCCGGTCGATGCCGTGGTCGCGCCCGAGTTGAAAGTGGGGGTCGCGACGCAAACCGTCGCCATCGATCGCGTGCCCGATGATCAGATGATCCTCGATATCGGCCCGCAAAGCGTCGCCGCGATCGCCGCGCGTCTCGAGCAATGCCCGACGCTGGTCTGGAACGGACCGGTCGGGGCGTTCGAGACCAAGCCTTTCGATGCCGGCACGGTCGCGCTGGCGCAGCGCGTCGCGGCGCTGACCCGCGCCGGCAAGATGCTCAGCGTCGCAGGCGGCGGCGACACCGTCGCGGCGCTGCACGAAGCCGGCGCGGTCGACCAGCTGAGCTATGTCTCGACCGCGGGCGGCGCCTTCCTCGAATGGCTCGAAGGCCGCGAATTGCCCGGCGTTGCGGCCTTAAAGCCGCGCAATTAGCTATAATTTTCAGCATCTTAACCTTGTGGTAAGGCTAAAGAAGTGTTAGCGTTTCCGCGCCGTTCTTGGTGAGGAACCGTTTACCATGCAGGTCGCGCCCACCACCGCGATCATCGACGCGATCCCGCTTTTGCCGGCTGTTCCGGCCGTGCGCGAGGTCGAGGCGGCGGCGCGTCAACGCGCGAAGCATTGGGCGGCACCGTCCACCATTGGTCGCGGCCAGCTGATCGATCTCGTGGTTTGAGTCGCGCGCATCGCGCCGTCCGACGGCCAAGAAGCTTGGCCCCTTCCCGATCCCCCTATATATTTGATTTTATAGTGATTCCAATAACGTCGCCGCGAAGGGCGACGGTTCTCTCGAGGGAGAGGCAGTCGGTATGCACATGACGTCACGTTTTATCCTCGCGCTGCTCAGCGCATCGCTGGCCGGCATCGGCGTCGCGGCGGCGCAGACCGAAATCAAGGTCGGCGTGATCTCGACGATGTCGGGACCCGACGCGCAGCCTGGCGATCAGATGAACAAGGGCATCGATCTCTATGTGAAGACGCATGCGAAGGATCTGCCGCCCGGTGTGAAGGTAACACTGATCTACCGCGACGATACCGGCGCCAATCCCGATATCGCCAAGCGTCTCGCGACCGAGCTGGTGACCCGCGAGCATGTCAATTTCATCGCTGGCGTCGTGTGGTCGCCGAATGCCTCGGCGATCGCGCCGGTCGCGACCGAAGCGAAAGTGCCGTTCATCGACATGAACGCGGCCGCGGCGCCGATCCCCCGGCTCTCGCCCTACATCATTCGCGATAGCTTCACCTTGTGGCAGGTCGCGGGCCCGATCGGCGAATGGGCCGCCAAGCAAGGCTGGAAGAAAGGCTATACGGCGGTGACCGATTATCCGCCGGGCTATGACGCCGAAGGCGGCTTCACCCAATCCTTCGAAAAGGGCGGAGGCAAGGTCATCGACAAGGTCCGCATGGCCTTCCCGACCGAGGATTTCTCGCCGTTCATTCAGCGCATCAAAGACAGCAAGCCTGATGTCACCTTCATCTTCGTACCGGCCGGCAAGAAGGCGACGGCGGTGATGAAGGCGTGGAACGATCTCGGCCTCAAGCAGGCCGGCATCACGCTGGTCACGACGCAGGACGTGATGCTCGATGAAGAGCTGCCGAATATGACCGCGGTCGGGAACGGCATTGTCAGCTCGGGCACCTATTCCGCCGCCGCGACACGGCCCGCCAATCAGGTGTTCCTCAATGCCTGGAACGCGGCCTACGGCGATAAGGCGATTCCCGACTTCCTCTCGGTCCAGGGCTGGGACGGCATGGACGCCATCTATACGGTCATCAAGCAGACCGGCGGCAAGTTCGACGGCGATCAGGCGATGAAGATCCTCACCAACTGGAAGACCGACGCCAGCCCGCGCGGGCCGATCTCGATCAATCCCGCGACGCGCGACATCATCGAGAACGTCTATATCCGGCGTGGCGAGATGGTGAACGGCAAGCTCCAGAATGTCGAATTCGACACCATTCCGAACGTGAAGGATCCGTGGAAGGAAGCGAATCCTCCGAAATGACCGCCTTGCGGCGGAGACGCGCCTCCCGATGGGCTGAGTGAATGGATAGCGCGCTCTCCGCCGCCATCAGCATCGCCTTCCATGGCACCGCCTTTGCCATGGTGCTTTACCTCGTGTCAGTCGGCCTCTCGGTGACGATGGGGCTGATGGGCTTCGTCAATCTCGCTCATGGCGTCTTCGCTGTCGCCGGCGGCTATTTCATGACGACGCTGATCTTTGGCCTCGGCATCCCCTTCTATCTCGCGGTGCCTCTCGCGGTTCTGGCCGTGGCGCTGCTCTCGGTGCCGCTCGAGCGCTTTCTCTATCGCCCGCTCTATGGCGCCAGCGACCTCGATCAGGTGCTCATGACCATGGGCCTCGTCTTCATGTCGGTGGCAGTCGGGAAATATTTCTGGGGCCCAACGGCGCAGCCTTTCTATCCGCCAACCGCGCTGAGCGGGCAGCTCGAATTCGGCCTGCGCAGCTTTCCCGCCTATCGCAGCTTTTTGATCGGCAGCGGCGCGGTGCTGGTGACGCTGCTCTGGCTCGGCCTCGATCGCACCCGCTTCGGCGCGCAGATCCGGGCCGCGGTCGATAATCGGCGGATGGCGCAATCGGTCGGTATCAATACCTCGCGGCTGTTCACGTTGGCGTTCGCCTTGGGCAGCGCGCTCGCCGCGCTCGGCGGCTCCTTGGGCGCGGAGATCATGGCGATCAGCCCGAGCTACGCGCTCGATCACCTCGTCTACTTCCTCATCGTCGTCGCCGTCGGGGGCCTCGGCACGATTCGCGGCCCCTTCGTCGCGGCGCTGCTGCTCGGCGTTTCCGATACCGCGTTCAAATATCTGCTGCCCGAATTCGGCGCCTTTTTCATCTACGCGCTGACCATGGCCGTGTTGCTGTGGCGGCCGCGCGGCTTGTTCGGGCAAGCGTGACGACGAGCCGGCAAACCGACGTTGTCGCGCGCTTCTCGCGCCGTCATCGGCTGCATCCGCTCGAGGCGCTGCCCTGGCTGCTGATCGTCGTCAGCTTCTTCCTCTTTCCCGATTATCTCGCGCTCGGCGCGCAGATCCTCGCGACGACGCTGTTCGGTCTCTCGGTCGATCTCGTGCTCGGCTATGCCGGTATCGTCACCTTGGGCCATGCGGCGTTCTTCGGCATGGGCGCCTATACCGCAGGCTATCTCGCGGCCCACGGCGTCGGCGCGCCGGTCGTTGGCATGATCGCGGCGATGGCGATGGCGGGCGCGGTTGGTTTCCTCTCCGGCCTCATCATCCTGCGCGCCCAAGGCCTCTCGATCCTAATGCTGACCTTGGTCGTGTGCGTGATGCTGCAAGAGGCGGCGAACAAGGCGACTTCGATCACCGGCGGCGCCGACGGCTTGCAGGGTATGGAAGTCGCGCCCGTGCTCGACCTCTTCCGCTTCGATCTCTACGGCAAGACCGCTTACTGGTATGCCGCGATCGTGCTGTTCCTCGGCTGGCTCGTCGCGCGCACCCTGGTGCATTCGCCTTTCGGACGCTCGCTCACCGGCATCCGCGAGAATGTCGCGCGCATGCGTGCGATCGGCACACCGGTGTTTGGCCGGCTGTTGACCATCTACACGATTTCGGCGGCGATGGCGGGCGCGGCCGGGGCGTTGATCGCCGAGACGACGCAGCTCGTCGCGCTCAATGCCATCAGCGTCGATCTCTCGGGCGTCATCCTCGTCATGGTGATCTTCGGCGGCGTCGGCCGGCTCTACGGCGCCTTCGTCGGCGTCCCGCTTTATATGATCGCGCAGGACCGTTTCTCGGAGATCGATCCGACCTACTGGTATTTCTGGATCGGCTTGCTGCTGGTCATCGTCGTGATGTTCGCGCGCGGCGGCGTGCTCGGCCTCATGGAGCTCCTATGGCAGCGGCTGCCGCGGCGGAGGGTCCGATGACCGAGCTCGCGCTCGAGACCCGCGCGCTGTGCAAGAATTTTGGCGCGCTCGCGGTCGCGAGCGAGATCAATTTCAGCCTCGCGGTCGGCGCGCGACATGCGCTCATCGGCCCGAACGGGGCCGGCAAGACGAGCTTCGTCAATCTCGTGACCGGCGCGCTCGCGCCGTCCTCGGGCCATGTCCTGCTCGGCGGCCAGGACGTGACGCGTCTGTCGCAGGCACAGCGCGTCAAGCGCGGCCTGGCCCGGACCTTTCAGATCAACCAGCTCTTCCGCGGCTTGACGGTGCTCGAAAATGTGACGCTCGCCATCACCGAGCGGCACGGCTTCGCCGGCGATTTCCTGCGCGCCGCCGGACGGCGCCGCACGGTGATCGAGGAAGCCTATGCGCTGCTCGAGCGCCTCGGCATTGCCGATGAGGCGCTGCGTCCGGTCAAGGAGATCGCCTATGGCCGTCAGCGCCTCGTCGAGATCGCAGTCGCGCTCGGCCTCGATCCCCGCGTGCTGCTGCTCGACGAGCCGGCGGCGGGCGTGCCTTCGGGCGAAGCCGGCACTATCATCGACGTGATCGAGCAGCTCGGCGCGGATATCGCCCTGCTCATCATCGAGCACGACATGGACCTCGTCTTCCGCCTCGCGCGGCGCATCACCGTGCTGGTGCAGGGCGCGATCCTCGTCGAAGGAACGCCGCAGGAGATCGCCGCCGATGCGCGCGTGCGCGAGGTCTATCTCGGCGAGCATGTGCACCATCGATGAGCGCGGATGCAAAAAGCGCGGCCGGGCTGCGCATCGATGAACTCCACGCCGGCTACGGCGAGACGGTTGTGCTGCATAGCGTCGCGCTCGATTTGCCGCCCGGCGGCACGCTCGCGGTGCTCGGGCGGAACGGGGTCGGCAAGACGACGCTGCTCGCGACCATCATGGGCCACACCACACTGCATCGCGGCACGGTGGAGTATGGCGGCGAAAATATTGCCGGTTTCGCGCCCTATCGCCGCGCGCGGCTCGGCATCGGCTTCGTGCCGCAAGAGCGCGAGATCTTCCGCTCGCTGAGCGTCGAGGAGAATCTGCTCGTCGCCGAACGCAGCCCGGCCGGCCGCACCGGCCGCTGGACGATCGCTCGGGTCTACGATTTCTTCCCCTCGCTCGCCGACCGGCGCCACAACGGCGGCAATGCCCTCTCGGGCGGCGAGCAGCAGATGCTCAGCATCGGCCGCGCGCTCATGGGCAATCCGTCGCTGTTGCTGATGGACGAGCCGCTTGAAGGCTTGGCGCCGGTGATCGTCGACACCGTGCTCCAAGGCCTCGAGCGCCTGAAGCGCGAGGACGATCTCGCCTTGCTGCTCGTCGAGCAGCACGCGCGCATCGCGCTCGAATTCGCCGAGCGCGCGCTGGTCTTGGATCGCGGCCGCATCGTCCATCAAGGCGCGAGCCAAGAGCTGCTGAGCCGTCCCGATCAATTGGCCGAGCTGATGGGCGTCGGCGGGCGCGCGTCGTAAGCCCCGCGGCGCTCGTTTCTTAAGGTGAGCGGTCAGTCAGTCGTTGAGGGCTCATGGTGTCGTTGACGGAACTTCTTGCGCGCGGTCAGTTTCTCCATGACTCCGGGCGGCTCGCCGAGGCTGAAGCCGCGTACAAAGCGGTGCTCCAACGGCAGCCGCGGCACGTCGATACGCTGACGCGGCTTGGGATGCTCTATGCCCAGCGCGGCGAGCTCGAGAATGCGGCGCGGCTGCTCCGCCGCTGCGTCAAGGAGGCACCGCGCCAGCCGCCGCTACTCAACAATCTCGCGATCGTCCTCGCTCAGCTCGGCCGCCCCGAAGAAGCGCAGCGCGCGCTTGACGAGGCCATTCGCGAGCGGCCGGATTTCGCGAGCGCGCTGGTCAACCGCGCCAATGTGCGCCAGCAGCTCGGCCGCTTATCCGACGCGCTCGCCGATCTCGATCGCGTGCTCGCGCTGAAACCCGGCGATGGCGAAGCGCTGATCAATCGCGGCAACGTGTTGCAGGATCTGCGCCGCTACGAGGAGGCGATCGCGGCCTATGACGATGCGCTGCGCGCGGGGCCGCAGGCGGCCGCGCTCAACAATCGCGGCAATGCGCTCAATCGGCTGCAGCGCCATGACGAGGCGCTCGCGAGCTACGAGGCCGCCATTCGCAGCGATCCCGCTCTGGCCGATCCGCATAGCGGCCGCGGCATCGCGCTGGCGGCGCTGGGGCGCTACGAGGAAGCGGTGGCGAGCTATGCCAAAGCGCTGGCGCTCGCGCCCGAGAATGCACAGGCGCTCGCCAATCGCGCCGAGGCGCTTTGTGAGCTGGGACGCTACGAGGAAGCAGCCGACGATTATGGCCGCGCCCTGGAGAAAGATCCGGCCCCGCCTTATACGCGCGGCCTGCGGCAGCTCGTGCAGCTGCAGATCGGCCGCTGGGACGATCTCGAACCGCAACAGAAGCTGCTGCTGCGCGAGATTGCAGCGGGGCGCGCTGTCTC
Source organism: Allostellaceae bacterium (assembly GCA_035606035.1). Taxonomy (GTDB): domain Bacteria; phylum Pseudomonadota; class Alphaproteobacteria; order ATCC43930; family CGMCC-115725; genus CAIKMD01. The sequence continues at coordinate 4,847 of DATNGE010000051.1, read as the reverse complement.
GACTCCGGCTGCCTTGCTTCCGGCTCCGGCTGGCGCGGCGCTCATGCGCCGCTGCGCCGAGCTCTACATCGCCGACCGCGCGCCGCCCGCCGCCGTGCCGCTCTGGTCGGGCGGGCCCTATGCGCATGAGCGGCTGCGCATCGGCTATTTCTCCTACGATTTCCGCGAGCACGCGATCGCCTATCTTGCCGCCGAGCTGTTCGAGCGGCATGACCGCAACGCCTTCGAGATCATCGCCTTTTCCTACGGGCCCAATACCGGCGACGCGATGCGCCGGCGCCTCGAGCGCGGTTTCGATCGCTTCCTCGATGTTGCGGGGGCGAGCGATCGCGCCATCGCCGAAGCGGCGCGCCGCGCGGAGATCGACATCGCCGTCGATCTCACCGGCCTCACGCAATATCATCGCATGGGCGTCTTCGCGCAGCGGCCGGCGCCCATCCAGGTGAACTGGCTTGGCTTTCCCGGCACCTCGGGCGCTTCCTACTTCGACTACATCGTCGCCGACGCGGTTCTTATTCCGCCGGCGCATCGCGCGGCTTATAGCGAGAAAGTGGTCTATCTCCCCGACACCTATCAGGTGAACGACAGTCAACGCGTCATCGCCGATCGTGTCCCGGATCGTGCCACCCTGGGCTTGCCGGAAAGCGGTTTCGTCTTCGCCTCTTTCTGCAACGCCTATAAATGCAATCCCGATGTCTTCGCCATCTGGATGCGCTTGCTAGAGAGCGCCGCGGGCAGCGTCCTCTGGCTGCTCGAGGACAACGCGCTCTTCGCGCGTCATCTGCGGCTGGAGGCGTCGCGCCGCGGCGTCGCCCCCGAGCGGCTGGTGTTCGCCCCGCGCGCGCCGCTCCCCGAGCATCTCGCGCGGCACCGCCACGCCGACCTCTGCCTCGACACTTTTCCCTATAACGGCCACACCACGACGAGCGACGCGCTGTGGAGCGGCACCCCCGTCGTGACTTGGAGCGGCGATGCTTTCGCCGGTCGCGTGGCCGCCAGTCTGCTGCGCGCGATCGGCCTGCCGGAGCTGGTCGCGTTCTCACCGGCGGAATACGAGGCGCTCGCCCAGGCGCTCGCGCGCGATCCGCATCGGCTCGCGGCCTTACGCGAGAAGCTCGCGCGCCATCGGCTGACTCAGCCGCTTTTCGACTGCGTCCGTTTCACCCGCCACCTTGAAGCCGCTTACCGCGGCATGGCGGAGCGGCAGCGCGCCGGTCTGCCGCCCGAGGATATCGTGATCGCGCCGCTCTGAGCTTGTCGCGCGATCAGCAGCGTGAATTTCGGATCATCCGGAGCTTCTCAGATCGACAAAAGCGCCATGACAATGCGTAAAGCGTTTGCCCGAGCCGCAATAGCAGAGCGAATCCTCGCGCAGCAGATCCAGCTTAATGAGCATCGCCATATGCTTTTGCGTCAACCCGTTCGCGACCTGATGGGTAGACGTTGTCGCGCCGGCGGGCAGGGGCGAGCGCTTCATTTGTTCAATTCTTGAGTCGCCGGTCGCATTGCGCGACATGAGGAAAGGCTGCGCGAGGGCGACCTCCATCATGTCCTGACCGATATTCACGTAATCGAAGTCGCTGGCGGGCTGGGAATCCGGAAATTTGTAGACGGCTTTCAGGCCGCTCAGAATCGATTGATCGTGGCGGTGCTCGAAAAACGTATACATCTGCGGAGAACGCGACGGTGTGTCGTCGACGAGATGGTAGTCATCCTGGGTGGCCAAGCGCAGCCAGTCGCGCAAGAAAGCGATGTTTTCATCGCTTTTCATCAGCCCGAAGCCGCCCGCCCAGATCTTTGGCGTCCGGAGCCAATCGACAGAGCCGAATTCCTGCTGCAGCTGATCGAGAAGGTCCTGCTTGCTCCAGAACGCGAGATTGAAAACGGCATAGCGGGAATAATCGAAGAATGCATTGCCGTTGCTCACGATATGGCGCAGCAGCGGTTCGAATCCAGCCCTGTTCTCCGGCAGGATTTCGCAACCCGCATCCAAATAGAAAATGATGTCACCGGCTTCGAGCCGATCCATGTATTTCAAAATCAGATAGGGCTTCCAAATCCAATACCCCCAGCCGCGCGCGTTGCTCTCGATGAACGATTTGTGGCGCGCGAAATCCGGATTGTCTGCGAAAAACGCGTCCGAGGTTTCGCCGAAGACGTCGCTGAATACCCCCGTCGCCGCGGCTTGTTTTTGCAGGCGGCGCGCGGCCTCTGGCCAAGTCTTGCCGCCCCCGAAGGTGAGAAAGGCTGTTCTTCTGGGCCCTGAACTCATCGCAATTTTTGGCGTGCCGGAGATTTCCCCGGATTGACCTCTATGCTCGCCGCCGATCGTAGCGGCGTTCCCGAGCAATCGAAAGGTCCGGCCGGATCGGCGGCCATCGGCCGGATCTTTTCTCCCGTCGACATATGGCGCTGATAAAAGAAAAGCCCGCCAGCTTGCGCCGGCGGGCTGCAGACTCTGGCAGATTGAGGGCCTACCAGTAGAAGGCGAAACTCAGATTCTGCGCCCAGGCAGCGGCCCCGGTATGCGCGGCCTGCACCTGGCGGTCGTAGTAATCGAGCTCGAGTTTGATATCGATTTGACCCGGCACGGGGCTGTAGGTCACCGAGGCGCCCGAGAAGATGTGGCGCTTCTCGAGCGAGGCGAGCTGGGCAGCAGAGTTGCCGCCGTTACAGAAGCTGTTCGCCGCAACGGCCGCAGTCAGCGTGCCGCTGGTCGAGCAGCCGCTCCATCCCGCCGCTGCGCTCGGCTTGTTGAAGAAGCCGATGCCGAAGGTGCCGCTTGTGCGCCAATTCGGGTTGAAGCGGTGGATGTAGCTGGTAGCGAGCGCCAGCTCGTTGAGGGAATCAACCTGGCCGGTCTGGCCGTTGATCACCATGTCGACCACGCCGGCGGGCATATCCGACAGATAGGTCGCAAGACCGTGGCTGTAATTGACCAAGGCGCGCCACTGATCCTGGCCCCAGGTGTTGAGCATCACGCCGGTTTCGGCCGCCCAGTGCCACCGGGTGAGATTGGTGGTAAAGCCGGTTCCGGTGCCGAAGAGCGGTGTCGGAGTCGCGTGCCGCAATTCGGAACGGCCGACGCCGAAGCGCGCCATCACGTGACCCCAGGGCTGATCCCAGGCGATACCGGCATTGAAGCTCGGCAGGTTGACGAGACCGCCGGCCGTCACATCGGTGTTGTCCGAACCGGAGCTCGCGATGCCGACCGGCGCTCGCGTTGCGTTGCCGACACAGGTCGTCGTTCCACCAGCCGCCGGCGCATTACAAAACACAGCGCCGGTGTTCATCGATTCGAGCGAGCCGGACAGGGTGATGCCGTTGCCCATCAGATAGGTGTAGCGGATCTGCGGCCGGCGGATGTTGACCGTCTGCAGCGGCCCGACCTGGTTCTGGTCGCCGATATCCGGCGCGAAGAGCAGCGGATCGGCCCAGGCTGAATTGTATTGCCCGAAGAGCCACGGCCCCAACGTGCCATAGGCCCATTGGATACGCGGAATGCTGTTGTTGCCGGCACCCAGCTTCGGATTGATCGAGGTCGGATTGAGCGGTGGCGCGCCGCTCACGGTCGAGACGTAATTGCCCTGACCGGCCAGACTGCTGAAATCCATCAGCATCACGGTCTTGATTTCGCCGAGATCCGATGGCGTGCGCGTCTCGAAGGCGAAGTTCGTCGAGCTCGCTTGCGCGCGCAGCCCGCCATGGAACGAGCGGAAGACGTTGCTGAAGGTGGTGCCGCCCGAAGCACCGGGACCTTCGAGATAAAGCGAACCGAGGTTCGGCGCGCCATTCGTCACCAGCGGCGTCTGATCGCTGGTATGCATGCTGCCGATGTTGTCGTGGATGCTCATCTGTACTTTGCCGTACAGGCTGAGCGAGGTGTTCGTGCCCGGAATGAGGAAGGATTGCGGGAAGGAACCCGCGCCCGGACCTGTCGGCGCGACCGGTGGCCCGGAGCGCGCTTGACCCGAGCCGATTTGCGCTTGCGCTGTGCCGAGGCCGGCGAGCAGCGCCACGGTCGCCGTTAGGCTTCCCAGCACCACCGCTCCCTGTCGAATTGGTGTTCTCATTGATAACCCCGATGTGGTTCCCTGAACGAGAGGGCGGCGCCCTCCTGTCAATCATGAAGAACCAATCGTTATTGGCGATCAACTAAAATGGCACGGCAATGGCCCGTTTCCGGTTGCTTGTTGTATTAATGCAACAACCTGCGGCTGCAACTATAGCGAGTGCCCAAGTAAGCCTTTGGAAACAAAGAAAAACCCGCCAGCCTTGCGGCTGGCGGGTCGATGGACCTAAATCTGAGGGCTTACCAGTAGAAGGCGAAGCTCAGATTCTGCGCCCAGGCGGCGGAGCCCGTATTCGAGGCTTGCACCTGGCGGTCGTAGTAATCGAGCTCGACCTTGATGTCGACCTGGCCCGGGACCGGGCTGTAGGTCAGCGCCACAGCTGAGAAGATGTGGCGCCGCTCGAGTGAGGCCAGCTGGGCGGCGGAGTTGCCGCCGTTGCAGAAGCTGTTCGCCGCAACGGCCGCTGTCAGGGTGCCGCTGGTCGAGCAGTTGCTCCACAGTGCCGCCGCACTTGCCTTGTTGAAGAAGCCGATGCCGAAGGCGGCGGTCGCGCGCCAATTCGGGTTGAAGCGGTGGATGTAGTTGGTGGTCAGTGCCAACTCGTTGAGCGAGTTCACTTGGCCGGTCTGGCCGTTGATCACCATGTCGACCGTGCCGGCGGGCGCGTCCGAGTTGTAGGTCGAGAGGCCGTGGCTGTAATTGATCAAGCCGCGCCACTGATCCTGACCCCAGGTGTTGATCATCACGCCGCCTTCGACGGCCCAGTTCCACCGG
>DATNGE010000050.1:0-6996 GCA_035606035.1 Allostellaceae bacterium | reverse complement strand
ACTTTCATCGAAGACGTCACGATGGCTTATTGGGGCTGGAGCGCGTCGCTGCCGTTCTCGGAGCAGCTCTGGACCATCTCGCTCGAAGAGCAAGCTTATTTCCTCCTGCCGCTCCTGCTCGCCGCCTATTTCGGCGCGAGGAATCCGCCGTCGCTGCGCGCCGTCGTGATCGCCGCCGCCGGAATCGGCGCCGCCGCGCGATGTGCCATGCTGCTGCTCGGCGCCGGGCACACGATGATCTGGGCGTCGCCCCTTCATCCCGACGGATTTTTGGCCGGTGTCTATCTCGGCGTTGCGACAACCGTGGCGGCCGATGGCGCGCGGCGCCACGCCCTCGGTTACGTCAGCATCGCGGCCGCGCTGGCGGCACTTTTCGTCCTGATGGTGACGGGGCCGCCGCTGCAATACGCGCCGGCGGAGGTCTACGGCTATCCCGTCTATGCACTGGCCGGTGCCGCGCTGATCGTCGGCATTGCCAATCTTCCGCTGCTGGCGGGGACGCTGGCCCTTCGTCCGTTGCGCTATCTCGGCAAGGTCTCCTTCGGCATTTATGTCTTCCATGCGCTCGCCTTGGCGCTCGCCGAATCCTTGCTGCGCCGCGCCGACGCTATGAGCCCGCTCGCTCATTTTTTGCTGGGAGCGGCGATCGCCATCGCCTTCGCCGCCGGCTCCTATCATCTCTTCGAGCGCCGCTTTCTCGCGCTCAAGACCCGCTTTGCGAAGATACGCAGCCGGCCGGTCTGATATCGCCGAGCGCCAGGATATTGTCGAAAGCGCCGAAGCGGAAAGGCGGCTGGTCGCGCAGCACTCGCGCGCGCTCCGCCAGTGGCACGATCGCGGAGACGCTGCCGCAGGCGCGGGAGAGGCATTCGGCGAGACTGTCGTCGTCGTAACGGAAGAGCAGCGCGTTTTCGCCGTTCACGAAGTGGCGGCGGTGCGCGCGGTTGTCCTCGAGAATCGGCAGGCAGCCCGCATTGAGCGCGTTGCAAGTCCGATCGTGGATGGAATCATTGACGGGACTGACGCTCACCACCGCGCGACATCGCGGCATTCGCTCGAGCGTTTCGATTGCGCCGACACCCGGCCGGAAATCCGCGCGGCCCGAGGTGAGCAGCGGTCCTGCGCTCCGATCGGATTGGATGCTGACGGGAAAACGGCTGGCGATGCGGAAGATGTAGCGGCGGCGAAAATCGTGCACGGATTGCAGGACGAGGCGAAAGCAACGATGAAAATCCCCGCGCTCGAGGGCGAGTCCTTGCTCCGCGCAGGCTTCCGAAAGATGGCAATCGAGGCGGCGGTCGAGATCGCAGCGCGCGCGCTCGATCGCCGTCAGCACGGCGCGCGCCCATCGCGGCGGCAGGCTGCCGATCTCGGCTTCGGTGTCAGAAGGCATCTTGCCGTGGCGGGCGAGCGTCAGCGGGATCAAGCAGGCGATCGGCCGCGCCGCGAAGGCGGCCGTGCCGTCCTCGTGCGAGCGCGAGCGGCGATTGGGCCCGACGCTGCCGGCCGTCGCCGTCTGCGCGCCGGCGCAGCAATAATCGGCGAAATAGCCCTGCGAAAAGGGCGAATGGAAGATGAAGCGCGAGGTGCTGGCGTCGGAGTGATTGAAGTCGGCCCAGCGCTCGGCGGGATGATCGAACATCCATTGCAGCACCTTGGCGCCGTGGCGCGCGGCAATGGTGAGGATCGGCAGATTGCCGAACTGGCCCTGGTCGATCTGGTGGTTGAAGCCGAGCAAGACGGTCGGCGCCTTCTCGGCGAGGCGCCGGTGCAGCGCGCCGCGGTCAGTCGGCTTGGCGAGGTTTAAAAACCGGTGAGCGATGCCTCGTGCGGCGAAGAATTCGAAAAGATTCTCCGTGACGACGACGTCATTTTCGTGGCCGTGGTGACAAACGGCGACTGCGGGCGCGCGCCGGCCATCTCCTCTCGCGCCCATATTCATCCCGGCGATCGGCGCAGGAGCGGCGCTAGGCCGCGCACTCGTTGTATCCGGCGATGTCGGTCTTCAGCACGCGCGCGGGCCGGCCGCCGACCATGCAATGAGCCGCGACGTCGCCGTTGACGACCGAGCCCATCGCGACGACGGCGTTTTCGCCGATGGTGACGCCGGGCCCGATGATGGCGCCGGTACCGACGACCGCGCCGCGGCCCACCGAGACATTGCCGGCCAAGGTCGCAGCCGGCCCGATCGATACATAATCGGCGATCGCCGCATGATGGCCGATGCTGGCGCTGCGATTCACCAGCACGAAACGGCCCACCGTTCCGGCACCGCCGACGACGACGCCGCAATTGATGAAGGTGCCGGCGTCGATCTCGGTCGAGCGCGCGACGATCGCATGCGGGTCGATGATCGTAAGCCCGCGGCCGAAGCCGCGCCGCTCCGCTTCGGCGACCGCGAGACGCCGATGGCCGGGCGTGAAGATCGGAACGTTGAAGGGCAGACCGCGCAGCCTCTCCGGCAACGCTTCGGCGGTATAGATCGGCGCGCCCGAGATCGAATAGACCGGACCCTCGATATTCTTCACCGCTGCAAGGATCGGCAGCTCGAGGCGGGCGCAGCTCTCCTCGATATCGACGATGAGCGGTGAACCTATGCCATAAAGAACAACGGCCACGTGTCCCCCCTCGCCGCGAGCCTGCCCCGTTTCGTTGGCCGCAAAACTAACCAGCGAGGGAAGACCTGTCCATAAGCAGGGCCAACGCCTCGCGCGCCGGCATACCAGTCTGGCTCATTGCCGGTGTGCCCCAAAGAGATGCCGGCGCGGCGGCGATTCAAGCGCAAAAGCCTCGCCCGGCACGGCCATGAGTGGTAAGCCAGTGTCCGGTTGATCGGGGGAGGCGATCATTCTCGAAGCGGCCGTATCTGTTTTAGCCGGGCTCGGGCTGTTCCTCATCGGCGTCAGGGACCTCAGCGCCAATATGAGCCAGCTCGCCGGGCGCACGTTGCGGCGCTGGGTCGCGCGCTCGACCGGCAACTACGTGCTGAGCGCGCTGATCGGGACGATTTCCGGCGCGCTCACCCAAAGCACCAACGCGATCACCGTGATCCTGATGAGCCTCGCCTCGGCGGATCTCATCTCGGTGAGGCGCGCCAAGCCGATCCTCGCCTGGGCGAATATCGGCACGGCCGCGCTGGTGTTGCTGGCCGCCGCCGACATCAAGCTCTTCGTCTACGCACTCGTCGCCGTCGCCGGGCTTTGCTACTACGTGAAGCTCGATCGCTCGGCGCGCTGGCGGCCGCTGGTCTCGGCGTTGCTCGCGGTCGGTCTCTTGATGCTCGGCATCGAGCTGATGCATGGCGGCTCCGACCAGTTCCATGACTTCAGCTTGCTGAAGGAGGTCATCGCCGACACCGCGCGCTGGCAAGGCTCCGCGCTGCTGATCGGCGCTGTGCTCGCGCTCGTCTCGCAATCGCCGGCGACGGTCTCGGTGCTCGCCATCGCCTTGATCGGCGCCCAGCTCCTCACTTTCGATCAGGCGATGCTCACGGTTTACGGCGCCGGCATCGGTTCCGGCATCGGGACGGCGTTTATCGCGCTGCGAATTCGCGGCGTCGCGCGCCAGATCGCCGCGTTCGAGGTCATCATCAAGCTGCTCGCGATCGGCGCGTTGTTGCCGCTCTATGCGATCGAGCACTATGGCGGCGTGCCTTTGCTGGGCGCCGCGATCGAGCGAATGACGGCCGATGTCGGCAACCAGGTCGCGCTGGTCTATATCGCGTGCCAGGTGGCGACGGTCGCGGCCCAGATCCTGATCGGCGATGCCATCCAGCCGTTCCTGGATCGCTTCTCGCCGCCGCAGCAGCAAGAAAGCCTGATGCGGCCCCGTTATCTCTATGATCAGGCGGTCGACGATCCGGAAACCGCGGTGACGCTGGTCGATCGCGAGCAGGCGCGGATCTTCGCGCTGTTGCCGCTCTATTTCGGTCTCGACGATCATCTCGGCGAGGATATGCGCGGACTCAAGCGCGCCGCGATCCTGCCGGTTGCGCAAGCGTTGGGGCGCAGCGTCGGCGATTTTCTCGGCGACCTCGCGGATACCGGCGCCGAGCGCAGCGTGCTCGAGGCGATCTCCGACCGCCAGGCGCGCAATACCTTACTGATCTCGGCCCATGAGGCGATGGCGGATCTCGTCACGCAACTGGGCGAGCCGTTCGATTCGGTGGTCTTGCGCGAGCTGGGTTACCGCCTGCGGGAGGGGCTCGGCGCGCTGCTGCTCACCGCCGAAGAGGCGGTGCGCAGCCTCGATCCCGACGATATCGCGTTGATGCGCCGCTTGACGAGCGATCGCGACAGTCTGGTCGAGAGCTTGCGCCGCGATGCCATCGCCGCCGACCAGCATCTGACCGCGGCCGACCACCGTCGCCTTTACGCGATCACCAGCGTCCTCGAGTTGCTCTTCTGGATCATGCGCCGCTACAGCTTGCTGCTCACGCCGGCGACGGAAGCGGCGAGTGTTGTCGAGCCGTCGCTCGCGGCAGAGGCGCTGAATCCTTAATTTTCGCCGCAGCGCAAAAGCTCGAGAAAATTGCGGGGCACCCGGCAGAGCGCTCGCCATTTCCAACATTCTTGCCAGCGCGGCGGGTCGGGAGCATGCTTGAGGCGGCAGGCGAGGAGGACCCCAATGGACGCTAGCCGCTCCCTTTACATTTCCACGGAACGTGGGCTGATGCGCGGTGATCTCAACGGCACGCTCGCCGATGTGCGGCCGCTTGGACTTGAGGGACATGGCCGCGTCTGGTCGGTGGTCGTCGATCACCGAGTGCCGAGCCGGCTCTATGCCGGCACCACGCGCGGCGGCGTTTTCCGTTCGGACGATGCCGGGCAAACATGGCAGAAGAAGAGCGAGGGGCTTTTCTATCAAGAGGTCTCCTCTCTGGTGCAGCATCCCAAGACCGGCGAGCTTTATGCCGGCACCCGTCCGGCCTCGATCTTCAAGAGCTCGGACTATGGCGAGAGCTGGAGCAATCTCGATGGGCTCCACACGCTCAAGGAGATGGACCGCTGGACATTTCCGAACCCGCCCTATTTCCCGCACGTCAAGGCGATCGGGCTCGCGGGTGCCAACCCCAAATTGATTCTCGGCGCGATCGAAGAGGGTTGGCTGGTGCGCTCGACAGATGGCGGCGTCACCTGGACCAATTTGCAGGACGGGCCGGAGTTTGATTCTCATACCGTCTATGCGATGCCGGATGACGAAAAAATCCTCGTCTCGACCAGCGGCAAGGGCGTCTATCGCAGCGTGGATGGCGGCGACCACTTCGTGCCGGCCAATGACGGGCTCAACAGCCGCTATCTCGCGCACCTGGCGTTTCATCCCGACGCCCCGCAAACCCTCTTCACGGCGGGCGCCGAGGTGCCGCCGCCGCACTGGCGCCGCCCGGAAGGCTGCCGCTCGCAGATTTATCGCAGCGAAAACCAGGGCCGGAGCTGGCAGGCCTTGAAGGGCGGGCTTCCGAACGACATGCGGGCCGCGCCGCGGGTTGTCGCCGGCGACCGGTATGCGCCGGGCTGGGTTCTGGTCGGTATGCAGGATGGCGATCTCTGGCTCAGCCAGGATTTCGGCGAGTCCTTCCGGCGCGTCGCGACGAGCCTGCCGGCCTTGTTCGGGCTGACAACGGCTGCAGCGCGCGGATAGCGAACCGCGGGGCTGCGTGCCTCATCCGCACGCGCAACGCCGAGCGGGCACAGGGAGCCGGGCCTGCGCGTTGTAGGCGAATGCCATGCCGGTCGATGACGAGCGCAACACCTTGCAGATTGGCCCGCCCCAGCGCGAGGGCCATACCGCGATCACACAATCCATGGCGGACGCCGTGCGCCGGCGCATCGAAGCTGCGGGCGGAGAGCTCGCCGTCTGGGCGGTGCTGCGCGAGGATGTTTACGAGACCCGCTTTGGCGATGGATTCTATCTTCACGTCGCTGGCTTAGCGCTCAACAGCGAGGACGCGCACGCTCTCGCCGCGCTCGCCGGCGACTCTCCATGGGTGAGATGGCACGTGAAAGCCTATCAGCTCGGCCTTGCGGCCGGCCGGCCGGCCTTCCTTCGCTCTTGGCCAAAGGAAGAGGAATTCACGATCGCCGACTTCGTCGAAATCCTCGCCGGCATACCGCCGGGGAAAGCATGCTCGAAGCTCTGCACCGGCGTGCAGCTCTACAGGCACGGCCCGTTCATCGAGCTTCCGGCAAAATAAAAACGGCGCGCCTAGTTGCCAAAGGGGCTTTGCGCCCCGGCGCCGCGCGCTCAATAATGGCGGAAACCAACACGCAAGGGAGCGAGGCGAATGGCCGATCGCAAGCTGAAGACCGCGATCCAAACCCAGGGGCATACACGTGCCCTCAAAGACGGCGCGGTTCGACCCAAGAGCTTCGATTTCGAATTCGAAGAGGTTCCGGCCATCATCCAGGCGTTTCGCCGCATGGTGCGCGGGCTCGAGTTCGACATCAGCGAGATGGCGATCACCACCTATCTCTGCGCCAAGGAGCACGGCAAGCAATTTACCGCGCTGCCGATCTTCCTGGTGCGCGCGTTCCATCACGGCGCCATCCTCGTCAACACCAAGCTGATCAAGAGCCCCAAAGACCTCGAAGGCAAGCAGGTCGGCGTCAACCGCGGCTACACCGTCACCACCGGCGTCTGGGCGCGCGGCATTCTGCAGCATCAATACGGCGTCGACCTCAACAAGATCACCTGGGTGCTGTCCGGCGACGAGCACGTCGCCGAATACCGCCCGCCGGCCAACGTGGTGCCGATCGCCGCCGGCAAGAAGATGGAAGACATGGTGATCGCGGGCGAACTTGCCGGCGCGATCGGCGTCGACATCAAGCATCCCGATGTGAAGCCGCTGATCGCGGACGCGGCGGAGGCGGGTCTCGCGGCGCTCAAGCGCGACGGCCACTATCCGATCAACCATACGCTCGTGGTGAAGGACGAGTTGCTGCGCGCGCAGCCTGGCCTGGCGCGCGAGATCTTCGACGCCTTCAACGAGGCGAAGCG
>DATNGE010000049.1:0-2029 GCA_035606035.1 Allostellaceae bacterium | reverse complement strand
GTCTGGTTGATGGTGGCGAGCAGCGTGCCGCTCGCCTTGTCGATGATCTTGCGCTCTGAATAGATCAGCGCGCCTTTGTCCGCGCCCTTGTCGATAACGTCGAGAATACGCGTTCGGCCGATAACGGTAGCGGCCGGCGAGATCGGCGCATGCACCTGCACGGCGTGTTCGCCATGCACCACCTGCGTCCAGGTGATGCCGAGTTCCGGCCGCTTGAACGTATAGGCGCTGTAGCCCTGCACGACCGGGAAAGTCGGCAGCACCTTCAAATTCTTTTCATAGACGAAGGCGAGCTCATTCTCGTCGGTCGGGTCCTGGCCGAGGCCGACGCCGAGCGCATAGAGGATGCAGTCCTTCGGGCCGTAGCTGTGCTCGACATCGGGGATGTCGAGCGCGAGCAGCTTGTCGGGATCGAGCGGCATTCGTCTTTCCAAAAAATTAGAACCAGCCGCCGCCGTCGCGGCCGCGATTGGCGACGCTCGCCTCTTCGAGATCGAGCTCGTATTCGATGCGACGGCGCGCTTCGTCGGTGATCTTGCCGTCGCGCAGCAGCCCGAAAATGAAATCGCGTTCGGCCTCGATCAATTCCTTCTTGATGTCCGCGGATAGCCGCAGCCGCGCCAGGCCGTCGCCGAGGTCGGCCGGCAGGATCTGCTGACGGCTCTCGTTGCGTGTGCGCAGCAGCGTGATGATGTCCTCCGGGATCGCGCGATCCGTGACCAGATCTTCGAGCCGGTCGATGACGCGTTTCAGCGCCGCCTGGCGCCCGGCGAGCTCCGCCTCGATCTCATGCCGATGCTCTTCAGCGCCGAGGCGGGTCAGGCCGAGCCAGCGCGCAACCCAAGGCAGCATCGTGCCCTGGCCGACCAACGTGATGATGATGACGCCGAAGGTGACGAACATGATCATCTCGCGTTCCGGGAACGGCGCGCCGGAAATCGTGACATACGGAATCGCCAGCGCGGCGGCGAGCGAGACGACGCCGCGCACGCCGGTGAACGACAGGAAGAACGGAAATTGCCACGGCGGCGAGGGATCGCGTTTCGCAACCGCCGGCACCAGCCAGCGCGGCAGATAGGTGGCCGGAAACACCCAGACGAAGCGCGCGACGATGGCGATGGCCGTCGTCACCGCGATCGCGATCAGGATTTCCGGCAGCGGGAAGTCATGCGACTGGTCGATCAGCATGCGCGCCTGCAGTCCGGTGAGCAGGAACACGAAGCCTTCGATCAGATAGACGATCAGGTCCCAGAAGAAGATGCCCTGCAGCCGGGTCGCCGACGAAATGAGCCGCGGCCCGTTCCAGCTCACCCACAGGCCGCAGGCGACGGTGGCGAGCACGCCGGAGCCGCCGAGATGCTGCGGCGCCCAGAAAGCGACGTAGGGCGTCATGATCGACAAAGTGATCTCGACGCGCGGATCGTGCGCCCATTGCCGCAGCTTGAGGCTGAGCCAGCCGATCGCGATGCCCCAGAATATCTCGCCGACGATGATCAGCGCGAACGTGCCGGCGGCCCGGCTCGGCGAGAAGGCGCCGGTCGCCGCAGCCGCTACCGCGAAGCGGTAGAGAATGAGTGCGGTGGCGTCGTTCGCCAGCCCTTCGCCCTCGAGCACGACGACGAGCCGGCGCGGCAGGCCGAGCCGGCGTGCGATCGCCAGCGGCGCCACACTGTCCGGCGGCGCGATGATGGCGCCGAGCACGAAGCCCGTCGCCCATGAGAAATGCAGCAGGTAATGCGCCGCCGCGGCGACCGGTACCTTCGCGCCGGCCGAGGCCGCCGGCACTTTCGCATTGATCATTGTCGGCGAGATCGTCTGGGGCATCGCCGTCGGCTGGGCGAGCCTGAAGCTGCGCCAATGGGCGCATGACCCGCGCGTCGAGATCACGCTGTCGCTGATGACGCCCTACGTCGCCTTCTGGGCGCCGGAGCATCTCGGCGGCTCGGGCGTGCTGGCAACCGTCGCCTGCGGGCTCTATGTGAGTTGGAACGGGCCGCGGCTGATCTCCTCGGCGACGCGGCTGCAAGGC
>DATNGE010000048.1:0-8216 GCA_035606035.1 Allostellaceae bacterium | reverse complement strand
ATTCGGCGAACCAGATGCGGCCCTCGCCATCGATCATGCCGCGGCGCGGGCGCGAGGCGGGGGTCGGGGTCGGATAGATCGTCGGCTCCAAGGTCTTGGCATCGATGCGCACGATGTTGGTGTCGCCGAAATCCATGAAATAAAGATCGTTCTTCCCATCGACCACCATGCCGTAAGGCGAATGCTCGACGCCCTTTTCCTTGGCCACGCCGGCGAAGGGATCGATCAGCTCGAACGCGCCGGTCGCGAGATCTAGCCGCATCACCGATTGGCGATTGACCATGTTGGTCCAGACCTTGCCATCGGCGGCGAGGCCCTTCGGCATCACCATCGATTGCTGCGCCGCGTCGCTGTTGAGCGCGGCCGGGATCGGGAAGATCTGCACGGCTTTGGTTTGAGGATCGAACTTCGCGAGGCCGGTCTGGAACATCATCGCGAACCAGTAATCGCCATGGCCGTCGGCTTCCAGATCGAGCGTCCCGGTCGGAAAGTTCGGCTTCGGGCTTGGTATCGGGTATTCCGTCACCTTCCCGGTTTTCGGATCGAAAGCGCCGATCGCGTGATCGCTGAATTCCGAGAACCAGATGATCCCGTCTTTGTCGCGCAAAACGTCGTGCGGCGCCATGCTGTCGCGCGGCAGATGGTATTCGGTGATGATCGCATGCGTCGCCGCGCCTTGGGGCCGCGGCAGGGTCTTCAGCGCATAGGACCAGTGCGGACCGGCGCTCAGATTGATGGTCGCGAGGTAGTTCGCCGCGGCGCGGGCGAGATCGGCTTTCGGCGTGCGCTGTGCGACGCGTTTCTGCGGGTGAAGCGGCGTCGAATTGTTCGCGTAATTCGCCATTCGGTTCAGCACTTGCACGAATTCATCGGCACTGTGTTTCGAGCTGACGATGCGCTCGACCGTGTGGCAGCTCTGGCATTCGAGGAGCGCGCGCTTGTCCTCATCGCTTCCCGGCATGCTTTCGAGCCATTCGGTATTGGTGAGCTGCGCCGCGATATCCGGTGCCTGGGCGAGGGGGAGATCGGCCTGCGCGGCCTGGTCTTTGGCCACCGTCACGCTCGGCGCCTTGTCCAGCACGTAGCCGATGGCGCGGATGTCGAGCGTATATTGCCCGGGCGGCAGCTTCGCCTCGGGAAAGCGATAGCGGCCCTCGGCGTCGCTCACCACCGTGACCGTGATCGTGTTGTCGGATTTGGTGGCGCTGACGAGGACGCCTTCCATCTTGCCTTCCGCGGCGGAGGAGACCGTGCCGCTAAGGGCCGCCGTGTCCGCATGCGCCACGCCGATCCCGAGGAGCACGAGAAAAGCCGCAACGACAACACGCATCTCTATTGCTTCTTCAATACGCAAATGGCCTGGATTGGGGCGTTGCCGGCGGGCGGGGTCGTGGTTGCCGTCGCGTCGGCATAGCCCTCCTTGCTGCAGGTGATCTTCACGTCCTTGGGATCGACGCTCTTGTCGAAGCCGCGGACAAAGAAATGGCCGACCGTGTCGGAGCGCAAGACCAGCGTCGAGTTCATCGAAGCGATGGTCACAGTGATGCGTGCATCGGTGATGTTGTTGCCGCCCTCGTCCTGGACGAGACCGAGGAAGGGCGGGCCGGCATTGGCGTCGTCATCGTCATCGGCGCCGAAGCCCCCGCCGCCGGCATGGGCCGGCAAGGCGAGCCCGAGGGCCGCGGCGAAGACGATGGCGGCGCGGGCGATCATCGAATGAACCAGCTGCGGATGATGAAAAGCACCGTCGCCATCGACAGCAGCGGCAGGAGCCAAGCCCCGGTAGCGGCGATGCGGCGCTGCAAGGCCGGCAGATAGGCGAGCAGCACCGAAATGATCGCGGCGCCGATCGCCGCATTCGCGATCCAGCCATACCAATACATCGCCGGTCCGCGCTGGCCCGGCACATCGTGCCAGGACCAGACGCCGGTCTGGGGATAGAGGACGAACATTGCGATGTTGAAATACATCGCGATTACGTAGAGCACGGCGTAGATCGCGGAGAAGATCGGCAAGGCGCGCAGCAAAGGGCTCATAATCCGAAACCGCGGATGTTATTGAGGATATGGCCGGTGAGGAAGCCCCACCATACGATGAAGGCGAGGAGGCTGGTCAGCATCCGCCGCACGAAAGCGTATTCGGGCGCGAGCGGCTGGCGCCAGTAGTACCAATAGGCCGGCAGCAGGCCGAGGCCGATGGCGACGAGATGCTCCTTGAATTCGAAGATGCCGTTGGCCGCGTTCATGCGGAGCTGCTCGAGTATCGGGCGCACCGCGATGCGGTAGGTCGGATAGAGGATCGAGCCTATGATACCCGTGAGCGCGAAGAGCACGATGATCGTATGCGTATAGATCTGGCTGCGCACGCCGCGGAAGCTTGACGCGACCGAGTGACCGGCGCGTGCCGGCCACCAGAGCGCCATCGTCTGATGGGTCAGCGCGCCGAGCAAAGTGACGGCAAGCAGCCCATGAATGATGAGAAGCGTCGTGATCATCGCGCCTCACGCATATTTGATGAGAGCCATGAAGCCGAAATCCTGGTGGTCCTGCATGTGGCAATGGAACAGCGAAGGCCCGGGATTGTCGGCGACGAAATCGATCTCGGCGTCGTGCCGGCCGGGCAGCGCCATCACATCCTTGAAGAGGCCGGACATCGGCTTGCCCATGTGGTTCGTCACCTCGAAGCTGTGGCGATGCAGATGGATCGGATGCATATCGCCGGCGAGGTTGTGCATCACCAGGCGATAGCGCTTGCCCTCTTGCACCATGATCGGATCGGTGTCCGGAAAGGATTTGCCGTTGATCGTCCAGCGATTATAGCCGCCACGTCCACCCGGCACCTTGTCGAGGACGAGCTCGATCCGCGCATCGGGCTCGTGCGCCGCCTTGTTGCTGCCGAAGAGCGTGTAGTCGATCATACGCACGCGCTCGGCCGGCGCTTGCCAGACGGGATCGCCGCTCGCGCCGGCATATTCGATCACCGCGCCCATGCCCTTGCCGCGCTCGTCGTCGATCACCGACCCGAACACCCAGACGCCCTTGTTCTTCATCTCGCAGAGCGCGTCGATGCGCTCGCCGGGCGACAGGAATAGCGTGTCGCTGGCTTGCGGCTGGGCGAGGGGATTGCCGTCCATCGCGAGAATGGTGAAGCGATGGCCCGGGAGAAAGACCGCGGTCTCCGCCGTGGCGCTGGTGTTAACGAGGCGGAATAGCACGCGCTCGCCTTCCTTGACGCGGATCGGCTCGCCATGACCGAGCGCCTTGTCGTTGAACGAGGCCGCGCCGTAGACCACCTCGAGCCCGTTATTCGGCGGCGGGCCCTTGCGGATGTCCTGCAGGCTCACCCATTGCGGCGCCCAATGATGCAGGGCGATGAACATTTCGCGATCATAGGCCCCGGGATTCTGCGCCGGCTCGATATAGAAAAAGCCGTATTGGCCGGTATAGAGGCTGCGCGTCAGATCGGCTTTCGCCATGGCGTGCGTGTGGTACCAGCGCGTGCCGGCGGGTTTCGCGACAAAGCTGACGCGCTGCGTCGCGCCGGGCGCGATCATCGGCGCGCCTTCTTCCATCGCGCCATCCGCCTGCGCTGACACTGTAAGGCCGTGCCAATGCACAATCTCGTCGTGGTCGCTGCGATTGGTAATGTCGATGGCGACGTTTTGCCCTTCGCGCACGCGGATCAGCGGCCCGGGTACCGTGCCGTTATAGCCGAGTGTCTTGATTACCTGGCCCGGTGCGATTTCGAGTGAGAGCGGCGCGATGGTGAGGGAATAATCCGCCTTCGCTGCGCCTTGGCCAACGGCCGGCCACGCCCGTGCGAGCGGCAGCGCCGCAGCGCCGGCGATCACCCGCCGTCGATCGAGCAAGGGCGCAGGCATTTTTCCTCCCGCTCGCTACGCTAGCCGAAGCCGCGGAGTCGAGGCAACCGCGCCAATCTCACCGTGTTCGGCACCGGCTTGCCAAGGCGGCGAAACCGCGGCCAGACTGCCAACGCCGCTTGCCGAAAAAGAGAGCCGCTATGTCCGCCTATCTCATCGCCGATCTGACCATCCGCAATGCCGCGGCCTTCGCGGCCTATGTCAAAGTCGCGGGGCCGCTGATCGAGAAATTCGGCGGGCGGGTGATCGCGCGCAGCGACGCGGCGACGGCTTTGGAAGGCATGCCGCCGGACCACTTCGTCGTCATCCAATTCGCGTCCATGGATGCCGCCAAGCGGTTCTACCATTCGGACGAATACCGCGAGCCGCTGCAGCAGCGTCTCGGCGGGATCGCGACGGGACGCGTCTTTCTGGTCGACGGCGCCTGAGCGGAAACCGATCGAGACGCGCCCCGCCGGCGCTCAGGCGGCTGCCGCCGGGGTCTCGTTGGCGGCGGCGATCGGGAAATAGATATCGAAGCGTGTGCCCTTGCCGGGCTCGCTCGTGACGTCGATCCGGCCGCCGTGGCTGCTGACGATGCCGTCGATGATCGAGAGGCCGAGCCCGGTTCCTTGGCCGACTTCCTTGGTGGTGAAGAACGGCTCGAAGATGCGCCGGCGCGTCCCTTCATCCATGCCTTTGCCGGTATCGACGACCGAAAGGCGGATCTCGCCGCTGGGCTTGAATTCGCTCGTGCGCTCGAGAATGACGGTGATCGCCCCGGCATTGGGCTCGATCGCCTGCGCCGCGTTGGTGACGAGATTGGTGATTACCTGATGGATTTGCGAGGGATCGGCGAGGATCGAGGGGACATCGTCGATCTGGGTGCTGAGCTTGATCGATGACGGAACCGTGGCGCGCAACAGCGACATTGCATCGATGACGACAGATCCGGGGCTGACAATGACTTTTTCCAGTTCCTCGCGGCGACTGAAAGAGAGCACGCGCCGCACCAGGTCGCGCGCCTGTTCGCTCGCGGCGAAGATCGTCTCGAGGTTGTTGCGCAGCTCCTCGTCATGGGCCAGCCGCCGCGCGGTCAGCTTGCTGAGCGCCATGATCGGCGTCAGCGTGTTGTTGAGATCGTGGGCGATACCGCCGGCCAGCGTGCCGAGCGCTTCGAGCTTTTGCGAATGGAGCAGCTTGCGTTCGAGGGCCCGCTCGCGCTGCTCGGCCAGCCGAAGCTCGGTGATGTCCTGGAGCGTGCCGTAGCGGCGCATGCCGCCGAGATCGCTGTCGAACACGATCTCGCTCTCGCGCCGTACGACGCGCTCGGTGCCATCGGCGCGGACGACACGATATTCGAACGGCTCCGTTGCGATGCCGGCGATCTCGCGATTGCGATGCTCCTCGAAGCACGCACGGTCGTCGGGATGAATGAGCGCGATTAGCGTATCCCGCCCGGGTATCGCACCGCTCGGCTCGAGGCCGAGGATGTGATACATCTCGTCGGACCATTCGGCGAGGCCGGTGGTGACGTTGTGCTCGAAGCAGCCGATCGTCGCGAGGCGTTGCGCGCGCGCGAGCTTCTCGTTGCTGTGTTTCAGTGCGATCTCGTAACGCCGGGTTCGCGCGATGCGCCGGAGCTGCAAGGCGCCGACCGCTAGGAAGACCACCGAGAGCACCGCAGCCGTTCCCAGCATCGCGTGTTTGCGGTCGTTGAAATTGGCAAGAATGTCGGGCCACGCGGCGCTGGCGAGGACGACGAGCTGGTATTTCGGCAGCGAGCGATAAGAATAGAGGCGATCGATGCCATCGACCGGCGAGACAGCTTCGTAATCGCCGTTCGATGCTTGAGCGAGCGCAGGCACGAGGCTCGGGTTGGGCACGGTCTTGCCGACGAGATCGATGGCGCGGCCCGTGCCGCGAATCATGTCCCGAATGACCATGTCGCGGCCGACGATGCTGAAGCTGCTGCTCTTGCCAATCGCGAGATCCGTGAAGAAGCCGCTCAGATAATCGAGATCGAAGGACGCGAAGACGATACCCGCGAAACGACCATCGGCGGCATTGAGGCGCCTGCTCAAGGTGATCGCGGTTTTGCCGTTGATCCGGCTGACGATAGGCATGCCGACAAAGACGCGGCCCGATTTGTCATTCACCTGGGCGCGGAAATAGTCGCGGTCGCCGGCAAAGATCGCCGCGGGCGAGGCCGTCGACGGCAATTTCGCATCCGACACCGAGCTGAGATTGGAGGCGATGACGTAGCCTTCCCGATCGGTCACCCCCATCGGCACGATTTGCGCCTCGATTTGCTCGCCCGCCATGACGCGGCGCAGGAAATCGGGAGTGTGCGATTTGGTTTCGTATTCGTTTTTGACCCGCTGCAAGGCCTGATCGAGGAGCTGCAGCGTGCCTTCAACGTGCTCGGCATAGGCGCGCGCGAGGTTGCGCGTGTTGACCTTCGCCGTATCGAGGATGGCCCCACGGTCGTGGTCGATCTGGTAGCCGATCGCGCCCCAGATCAGCGCCACGAGAAAGGCGGTGAACGCGACGACAAGAAATTCCGAGGCAAAGACGAAGCCGCGCGGCGCGTGGCCGGTTTGCGCTTCGTGACTTTCGTGCCCGGTTTTCTCTCCAGCCGGCCTCGTTGCAGGGGCAGAAACCGATGGCGGGGGGCGACGAAACAAGCGTAACTCCGGGCCAATTTTGCGCTAAAGCGATTGTCCTCATTTGCGGGTAAAAACATTAAGAAGAGTAAAATTTGGTCCGGAGTCGGCTGCCGATTTTGCCGCATGGCTGTATCCCAGACCGGTCGAAATCACCCAAAAAATGGCGGAATTC
This sequence comes from Allostellaceae bacterium, assembly GCA_035606035.1. Lineage (GTDB taxonomy): Bacteria > Pseudomonadota > Alphaproteobacteria > ATCC43930 > CGMCC-115725 > CAIKMD01. The sequence continues at coordinate 1,516 of DATNGE010000048.1, read as the reverse complement.
CGCCATCTCGCAAGCCGAGGATGAAGCGCTGGCGATGATCCGCCGTGTTAAGCTCGCGGGTAAAAGCTTTAGCGGGGAGGGCAAGAATGGCACCGGGTCAAAACCGCTTGCGTCTTGGCATCATCGGCCTCGGCCAGGCCGGCGCGATGATCATCGACGAGATACGCGCCGCGCCTGACCTGCCATGGACGATCGCCGCCGGAGCCGATCCGCGCGCGCAGGCGCAACAGCGTTTCGCGGCGGAGTTCGGCGGCGGCGCCTATGCGGACGCAGCGGCGCTCTGCCGCGAGGCCGATGTCGATGCGGTCTATATCGCATCGCCCTCCTGGCTCCATCTGGAGCACGCCAAGGCTGCGGCGGCGCATGGCAAGCACATCATCTGCGAGAAGCCGCTGACCCTGTCGCTCGCGGATGCGGTCGAGATGGTCGAGACCGCGGAACGCGCCGGCATCGTGCTGCTCGCGGGACACACGCACAGCTTCGATGCGCCGATCGTCGCCATGACGGAGTTGGTGAAGTCCGGCCGCATCGGCGCGCTGCGCGCGATCAACGCGTGGAACTTCAACGAATTCAATCATCGCCCGCGGCTCTTGAGCGAGCTCGAGGCGACGCGCGGCCCCGTGCTCAATCAGGGCCCGCACCATGTCGACATCGTGCGGCAGATCGGCGGCGGCCTCGTCAAGAGCGTGCGCGCGACGACCATCCCCGACGGCGTCACCGGCCATGAAGGCGGCTATGTCTGCTATCTCGAATTCGAGAACCGCGTGCCCGCGACCTTGGTTTATGACGGGCGCAGCCTCTTCGACACGGCCGAGCTCTTCGGCTGGGTCGGCGAGGGCGGCAATCTGCGCGACCCGAAAAGCAACGAGCGCAATCGGCGCGCATTCGCCGAGCTGATGGCGAAGCCGGCGCAAGAGCGCGACGCCAAGCTCGAAGCCGGCAAGGAAAGCGGCCGCTATGGCGGTGCGACCGCCGGGCAGCTGCTCAACGCGCATGCCGGCCGCGCGCGGCCGCATCAACCCTTCTTCGGCCTCGTCGTCGTGAGCGGCGAGGACGCGACCATTCGACAATCGGCCGACGGGCTTTATCTCTACGACCAGGACGGCCGGCAAGAGATCGCCTTGCCGCGCAAGGAAGGCGGCCGGCTCGCCGAGCTCACTGAGATGCATGAGACGCTGAGCGGCGGGCGCAAGCCGTTCCATGACGGCCGCTGGGGTCTCGCAACGCTCGAGGTGTGCTTCGCCATTCTTGAATCCGCGCGCACCGGCCGCGAGATCGCGATGACGCGCCAGGTCGCGATCTGAAATTATTCCGGCATGCGCGGAAAAAAATCGAACGCGCTCATGGGTCTTTTTTCTTGACGTGCGGCAGGCAAGTCGGATACCACGACGCCTCTGCCGCTGGGGCAGAGTGAGAATTCATCATTTTTGGGACCACTGGGTTCGATCATGAGCGCGATGAAATCAATCGAGGCTCGGAAGGTGCGCCGGTGATTTAACGCCCCGCATCAGGTCCT
>DATNGE010000047.1:0-16796 GCA_035606035.1 Allostellaceae bacterium | reverse complement strand
CGCCCCAGAGCCGCGCCAGCTTGATGGCGGAGGGCTCCTTCGAATGAATCCGCACCGTGTCACCATCGATCTTCTCGATGCCGGCAATCCAGCCGAAGTGCGCATCCTTGAAGAGGAAATTGTGCTTCGGATCCATCGCGTACTGGAACGTGTAGATCACGTCGTCGGCGGTCAGATCGACGCCGTCCGAGAATTTGACGCCGTGCCGAAGCTTCAATTCCTGCGTCTTGTCGTCGATCTGCTTCCAGGATTCCGCGAGCTGGCTGCGATAGGTCTTGGTCTTGACATCGTAGCCGACGAGCACGTCGAAGACCCCCCGATCCATGAGACCGGCCCGCGGGTTCGGATCCTGGAGCGCATCGATGAGGCGGATCGGCTGATCGACTGCGAGGCGCAGCGTGTCGTTCGCCGCCTCGGCCTTTGCCGCGCCGGCCCCCGATGCGACGATCAGCCCGATCAGCGCTGCGGTCAGTCTCCGTCGCACGGGAATTCCTCCAATATCGATGCTGGATTGTACGCTGCTTCGCGATCGATGCGCACCTGCTCGACGAGCGAGCTCGAGACCCAGGGGCAATCGACGCGGCTTGGCCGGCTTGCTACGATTCGAGCATCGCAGAGGGCTCCCGCGCCGCAATGGAGCTCAGAAGGGAACGCACGCCATGAGCCGATTCATCATCCAACCCCACGGCCGCCTGCAGGAGATGATTGCCCACGAGAAAGGCTTCTTCGCCGCGGAAGGGCTGGACTACGAGATCAAGGGCGGTGACGGCGCGGCGACGAAGAAGCTCGATGCGGTCGGCAAGGTCGCGGAAATCAAATCCGGCGCCTACCAGTCCTATGAGAGCGGCAAGGGGAACAAGGGCCAGAAATCCGACATCTCCTGCGCGTGCCATTGGACGGTGAACAACGCCGCCGCCAACAATCTCGGCACCATGTACGGCAAGGCCTACGTGATCACCCCGGGGGGCATCATGGTGCCCAAGGATTCGCCGATCCGCCGGCCCGAAGACCTGCGCGGGCAGGAGGTCGCGGTCGGCTATCAGTCGGGCAGCCATTACACGACCATCCAGGCGCTCGAAGCCTTCCTGAAGCCAGAGGACATCAAGCTCAAATTCGTCGGCACGCCGTGGCAGCGCGTCGATGTCGGTGTCGACGGCGACCTGCCGGCGACCAGTCTTTGGGGACTGACCTACCTCGTCGGCGAGCAGCTTGGTCTCCGCAAGATCGCGGACTGCACCTTCATGATCACCTTCATGTTCCCGGCCGGCGTCGCGCTTGACGACGTCGAGAAGTACATGCGCGGCATGAGGAAGGCGCAGATGGAGCTCGATCTGCGGCCCGAGAAGTACAAGCACTACTACGCGGACATGATCCCGGAGCGCTATCGCAGCAAGGTGGATGTGCGCAATTTCGCGCCCGGCGAGCGCATCGTGTTCCTTCCGTACACCGAGCAAGCGTTCAAGGACACGCAGGACTGGATTCACGAACGCGGCATCTTCGACCATGCGCCCGAGCGCGTCGATTACCTGACGGCGGTCGCGGCGGAGTAGCGAACAGCAACGAGAAGAACGGGCCCGGGAAAGCACGATCTGGGGCATCATTCCCATGTCGCCGCCGCGCGTTCTCTTGCGTGGCACATGGCATTGTGCGACGCAGCGCCGCCTCAATATTGAGATCGTTCACGCGCTAGGGTGGCGCTTTCGCGGCTTGCGGCGGCGCTCCAGCGGAACCCGGCAAGGCGCGCCGCGATTGATCGGCCATGACCCCGGACCGTCTCACGCTCGGGCCGCTGACCCGCCGCGCCGCGCATCTTTGCGTCGATGTGCAGAATCTCTTTCTCGCGCCGACGCCCTGGCATGTGCCCTGGCTCGCCCGCATCCTGCCCGCGATCGAGCGCATCAGCCTGCTCCATCCTGAGCGCAATATCTTCACCCGCTTCATCCCGCCGCGACGCGCGGAGGATTTGCCGGGGATGTGGCAAAGCTACTATCGGCGCTGGCCGCAGATGACGCGGGACCGTCTCGATCCGCATCTGCTCCAGCTCGTGCCCAGCCTCGAGGCCATCGCGACGCTCGGCCTCACCATCGACAAGCCGGTCTATTCGCCTTTCGCCAATCCGCTGCTCCTGCGCCATCTGCGCGAGCGCGCGATCGACAGCCTCATCATCACCGGCGTCGAGACCGATGTCTGCGTGCTGAGCGCCGTCCTGAGCGCGGTCGATGAAGGCTTTCGCGTGGTGCTGGTGAAGGACGCGCTCGGCAGCTCGTCGGACACGACGCATGACGCGCTGCTGCAGCTTTACGCGACCCGCCTCAACACGCAGGTCGAGCTTGCCGATGCTGCAACGATCGCCGCGATCTGGATCTAGCCGCGCCTATTCCGCCGCGCGGGTTACCGTCACGTCAGGCGCTGAACGCGGCCCAATCCTGGGCTAGGCTCGCGATGCGGCAATGGCGCTCCGGGAGATGATCATGACGCGGAGGCAAACAGCGCTGGCGCTCGCCTTCTCGGACGGGATTCCGCGGCGCGCCTTCATCGTCGCCCTGATCATCGGCAGCATCCTCAACCTCATCAATCAGGGCGACGCGCTGATCGCCGGCCGCGCGCTCGATTGGCTGAAGATCGCGCTCACCTACATCGTGCCTTATTGCGTCAACACGCATGGCGCCGTCAGCGCGCGACTGGGCGAGCGGGCGCGACTCTCTTAGCGCTGCGATCAATTTGCGGTGAGTCGTGCACGGCGGTAGCCGCCCTTTGTATAATCCTTCTGCGATTCTATTTACGGCAATGAAACGAATTCAGGGGAAACGCATGGCCTCATCTTCCATCGCTTCATCACGCTCTTCGGGCGCGCCAAAGCTGATCATTCCGGCCCTCGCGGGCTTTTACGAATGGGCCGAGCCGTACAGCTATCTCCTGATGCGCATCGCGGTCGGGCTGACGCTGCTGCCGATCGGCTGGAACAAGCTGCTCGGCGGCCTCGGCCCGGTCGTCGCGACCATGGCGAAATACGGCATCGCGCCGAGCGCGCCGGCGGCGTTTTGTGTCGTCGCCATTGAATCGGTCGGCGGCGTCTGCATCGCCCTTGGTCTGCTGACGCGCTTCTGGGCCGCGGCCTTCGCGATCGAAATGGCGGTGATCAGCACCATCAAGATGCCCAGCGGCTATTTCCCGATGCAGCCCTTCCTGCTGCTCGGTATCCTCGCCTTCTGCATCGCGCTGAAGGGCGGCGGCCGCTTCTCGCTCGACCGCGCCCTCGGCTGGGAATTGTAGGACATCGAAATCGCTCGCGCGCCTAGTTGGTGTGGCGGCTACGCGTGCGGGCGACAAAGATCACGCATCGCCGCTGCGGCGCGCGATCTCGGCCATCTTCTCCGGATGGCGGAAGATGCCGGTGGTGAAATCGATGCGGCCGCGATTGGAATTGCGCACGATGCCGGGCGGCTCCTTGCCCTGATCGATCGCCTTGAGCGCCTCCCAATAGCCGCGGCGCAATCGCACGACGCCGCGATCCGAGGTCGCGAGCATCTCGTTGTTGCGATTGCTGATCGCGCCCTGGCTCTCCATCGCGATCATGTCCTGCGAGAACACGACCGAGCCGGAAACGAACGGATTGTCGCGCGGGATCTGGCTGTCCTGCTTGATCAGCAGATCGATGCGGCGCTGGATCTCGTCGGCGCTCGCGCCCGGCGGGTTCGGCAGGAAGCGCGCATTGATCGAGAGCGCATGCGTCTCGTCGACCGGCGTCACATACCAGGCGATCTCGAGCGCTGGGTCGAGGTGATTGACCGCGACGCGATTCATCGCCGGGAAAACGAAATGGTCGAGCCGCGTATGCCCCTGGTCGCGGCGCGTCGAGTGCACGACAAAGCCCCATTCGGTATCGACGGTCTTGTCGAAGCTCGGCAGCTCGTCGACGACATTGGTCAGCGGCGAGAAGCGATGGAGGAAAGTCGTGTGCTGCGGATCGACCATGTTCTCGGCGACCTGCAGCCAATTGCAATTGTGGTAGCTCTTGGTTACGCGCTTGAAGCCATCGTCGCGCACGAAGACGTCGAGCGCCGGCAGCTCGGGCGGCTCGCCTTCGCCGAGATAAGCCCAGATGATGTTGTAGCGATCGACCGCCGGATAGCCGGCGATCCTCGCCTGCTGCAAGAGCGGCGTGTCCTTCGGCTCGCATGGCATCTCGATGCAGCGGCCGAGCGCGTCATAGAGCCAGCCGTGATAGCAGCAGCGGATGCCGCGCGCCTCGGGCGTGGCGTGCTGCATCCCGGCGCTGCGATGCGCGCATTTGGCGCCGACCAGGCCGGGCTCGCCATTGGGAAAGCGGAAGAGCACGAGGTCTTCGCCGAGGATGCGAACGGGCTTCGGCTTGGGGCCGAGATCGCCCGCGACCTCGATGGGAATCCAATAGCGGCGGAAGATGCGGCCAGCGGGATCCTTCGGCCCGACAGGCACGAGCTTTTGCGCGATCGCCGAGGCCGCGCCGAGCGCCGGCGCCGGCGAGCGCTTGCGCGGCCGCGCTGCGAGTTTGCGCGCGCCGCGTTGGACGAGCGCGGCGCGACCCGCACGGGCTTTCGCCCGCTTCAGCGCCGGCTTGTTGCGCGCAATTTGCTTGGCCATCCCCTGCCTCCGCTTGAGCTGCGAAAGCCTAGCCGTCCGCACTTTTGGGGGCAATCCGCGCTCGCCGCCCGGCCGCCTCGCGCTCAGATGGCAGCTGCGCTCAAGCCGTCGCGCTGGCAGCGCGCAGCTGGTTGAGCGCGCTCAGCACGCGCATCCATTCGATGTACTTCTCGATATTGCCGTCGCGCAAATGCGCGTTCGCGCGGCCGAGCACGCGCTCGTTATTGCAAGACATCGCAGCCAGCGCATGGGCCGTGCACCAAATCGCACGATCGGGAATCATGCTTGTTCTTTCTCCCCACTCCGTACCACGAGCGTAACGCATCGCGCGAAAGGGAGGCGAGCACCATTGTGACGCAGCCCGAAGACGCAGTTTGTGGCGCGAGCGTGAGCGCAAAGACCTTGTGCAGCCGAAACGCCGACAAAACATTATTGACAGAGATCACGAGATACGTAGGACAAACGGAGTGCGCCGCGACCGACAGCGATTGCGGCGTAGCGGGACTACTCAAATCGAGCCGAGCATGAAGGAAGGTGAAAAATATCGCTCAGCCGCGCGCCGCATGCGCGAGCAGGCCGACCTGCAGCCGGACCATGCGATCGGCGAGCAGTTCCGGAAGATCGCGGATCGCTATGACGAGCTCGCGGAACAGGTCGAGGCGACCGCCCGCCGCGCGGATTAGCACGGCTCACGCGCTGCGATCAGCGACGCTCTTCCGCGAGCACACGGCGCGTATCTTCCCAAAGCTCGAGCCCGTCGCGCGCTACCCGCTCGGCATAAAGCGCCCGCGCGACTATGACAGCGTCATTGTCGCTTTCGGCCTCGAACTCTTCGCGCGCGGCCTCGCAGCCGTCCGGCCGCAGGAAAAGACAGCGATATCCGTGCATGCGCAATCCTTGTGTCGGCTAGCCAGCACATCCCCCAAAGCATGAACTATGCGAAAGGTTGCATCGGGATTCCGCAGCCGTCCCCAGGCTCCAGCTCTGCCATGCTTGAGCGCCGGCCGAGCGGCGATTCAGGCATTAAAAAGGCGGCTCCCCGGGAGGGGAGCCGCCAAGGAACGTGGGGGATTGCTAACCCACGTTGTGCTGCGTACCGAGGATGAACTGTTTTCACCCCATTCGGTTCCGCCTCCGCGGTAAATTTTTTTGCCGTTCACGCGGCGGCCGCCGCCGGGCCGCCGAGGGGGAGGCGAATGGCGATCGTGGTGCCGCGCTGCGGCGCGCTTGCGATCGCCAGCGAGCCGCCATGCAGCTCGACCAGCGTCTTCGCCAGCGGCAGGCCGAGGCCGGTGCCGTTGAAGCGGCGCGTCCACGCATCGTCCGTGCCGTTGCTCACCTGACGGAACGGCTCGAGCGCGATCGCGATATCCTCCGCGCGCATGCCGATGCCGGTATCGGCGACGGTGATGACCGCGAAGCTCTCCTCGATCGCCGCCGATACGCGCGCTGAGCCGCCGACCGGCGTGAACTTCACCGCATTCGACATGACGTTGAGCAGGATCTGGCGCAAGCGCAGCGCATCGCAGCGGATCAGCGGCAGATGCGCCGGCACATCGAGCGACAGCGCCACACCCGTCGTCTCGGCCATTGCCGCGACAATGCGGCGACACGATTCGAGCATGTCGACGATCGATACCGGCTCGTCCTGGAGCTCGAGCCGTCCGCCTTCGATCTTCGAGATGTCGAGAATATCGTTGATGACGTTCTGCAGATGCCGGCCGGCGCTGTGGATGTCGGCGCCGTAACTGCGATAGCGCGCATCGAGCGGCCCGATCATCGCATCGCGGATCATCTCCGAAAAGCCGTTGATCGCGTTGAGGGGCGTGCGCAGCTCGTGGCTCATGCGGGCGATGAAATCGGTTTTCGCCTTGCTCGCTTCCGCGAGCTGCGCCTCGCTGAGGCGCAGATTCTCATTGATGCGCCGCATCTTTTCGCTCGCTAGGCGCATGGTCGCGATGATCGCGATCATCGTCACCGCGCCGACCGTGAAGGCGAGCACTTGATAGGGCGCCAGCATCGTCAGGTGCAGGGGCACAATGAAAAGCCAGACGGCGCCGACCGACAGCAACACGCTGAGCGCGGCGGCGGCCGTGCCGCAGAGGAAGGCGATAACGAGAACACCGAGAAACGCCACCAGAAACGGCATGCCGCCGAACGGCAAGGCTGCGAAGAGCGGCGCGAGCGCCAAGCGCGCCAGCGTTGCCGCCATGGTAATGGCGACAGCGACGGCGAAAGCCAGCGGCGATCCCGGCCGGAACGGCGGACGATTGAGGAGAGCGATCTCGATCACGGGAGGAGTCCAATCGGCCACGACACGCGCCCCAGACCCGCGGGGCCTGAGGGAACAGCGCGCTGAACTGTTGCGCAAAGAAATGGGTGGACCGTTAATTCGATAAAGACGAGGAAGCTCAAATGCGCTGGTTAACACAACGGAAAGAGTTTCATCCGAGACTCGGCCCTGCGATGACGAGCTTCACCTATTACCTTTTCGATCAGGGCGCCAACATGATCACGGCGGAAGCCGCAAATCATGAGGATATCGTCAATGCCTTCGATCGCATGCGCACCCTGCTCGACAAGTTCGAGATGATCGCGACGGTTCAGCTCTGGCAGGACGAAGAATTCGTTGCGCAAATCAAGCGCAGCGAGGGCCGGCTGATCCTCAAGAAAAACGGCGAGCCGGCGCCGGTCCACCCGCTCGCGCAGCCTTTGCCCAAAAGCAAGGCGTCGTAACCTTTCTCTCCCGCCGGCTGCGGGTTGACGCGGACGGCGCAGCCTCACAAACCGAATTGCGCTTGCAGCGCCCCGAGCGCGCCGATCAGCACGCCCGAGGCCGCTTCCGGCGACAGCGCGCGGCCGTTCCAGCCGTGATGCAGGGCCCATTCTTTCAATGTCACCGCGCTGCCGACGACATGCCACACGCAAGAGCCCGCCGGCGATGCGATGCCGCCGAGCGTCTTCACGATGTGCCACACTTTTTTGCGCGCCTCGGCCTGGCGCAGCGTGATCGTGACCTCGCGCATGCCATCGGGCAGGCGATGAAGATCGGCGGCGCGCAGCGTCTCGAGCTGCGCCGTCATAAAGAGAGCGTGGAAATCTTCGCCTGCTTGATGCATCGCCGGCGTGATCGAGCCCTTGCGCAGCATCGCCGTCAGCGTATCGACGGCGCGGTAAGGCCGTGCCGGCCGCCCGGCGTCATCGGCAATCGCCCACGGCAGGCGCTCGACCGGACCTTGCGCGAGGCGCTCGGCGCTCGGCGCCAACTCGTCGCCTGGCGTACGCGCTTTGCGCTTCCTCATCGCCGGGCCTCCCCCGGCCCGGCACAGCGCACGGCATGCGCCGGACAATAGGGTGAGCCGGGTAGGACCGGCCCGCCGCAAAACGGCGGAAAACCAGCTGGCCAGGTATAAGGCTCAATAAACACGCAGCCCTCGCTGCGTTCGGCTGGGCCGGTTTCCGCCCAATCTTCGCTGTTGGCCCGTGGCCTTGTTCCTGATATGTTCTTATGCAGAGGCGAGATGAGCCTCCGACGAGGATCGCTGGTATGCATGACCGCTCCCTTTTCGCGCTCGATCCCGGTGAACGCAAAGATCGTACGCTAAAAGCGGTCGATTGGCAAGGGGAAAAGCGTATAGCGGCGTACGGGAGTAGCGTTTATCATGCCCGCATGGCCGACGCCCCCTCCTCCGTCTCCCGCAAGCTCAAGCAGCTTCGCCAGCGCGCCGGGCTTTCGATCCGCGAGGTCGCGCACGCGCTCGGGATGGAAAACGGCTCGAGCTATCAGCATTACGAAGACCGTTTCCGCAAGCCGTTCCTGCCTTTGGATTTCACCCAGCGTCTCGTGCCGATCTTCGGCGCCAAGGGCATCGAGGCGGGCGAGGTCTTCGCCCTCGCCGGCGTCGATGGCGCCGGGCGCGGCCTCGGCGTCAAGAACGCACCGCCCGGCATGCTGCGCATCGACGAGCTCGATGTCCGCGCCTCGGCGGGCGACGGTCTCACCGGCGACAGCGAGAAGATCGTCGGCGAATGGCAATTGCCGAGCGAGGTCGTGCGCTACCATTCGAGCGCGCCGGCGAGCGAGCTGCGCTTCATCACGGTGCTCGGCGACAGCATGGAGCCGACCTTGCAGCCGGGTCAGCGCGTGCTGGTCGATACTGGCGATCGCACCCCGACACCGCCGGGTATCTTCGTCGTCTGGGACGGGCTCGGCCTCGTCGTGAAGCGCGTGCAAGCCCTCGCGCATAGCGACCCGATGCGCGTCAAGATCACCTCGGACAATCCGAAATACGAAGGCTATGAGCGCACCCTGGCCGAGGCCTACATCCAGGGCCGCGTCATCGGTCAGTGGCGCGGGCTTTAGTTGCTTAGAAATAAGGCTCGGCGCGCACACCGCGCCGAGCCTTGCTTCGCATCGATTTCAGTACCAGTGGCCGTCCATCCACACCCAGCTGCCGTTGTCCGACATCCAACGTCCCGGCTCCCAGCGCATCGCGACATTGGGCCGCTCGATATAGTGGCCGGAGACCCAGACATACTGGCTGCCGTCCCAGTTCCAATGGCCGGGGTCCCAGACCGCGCGCGTATCGGGTGCGGCCGGTTGGACCTCGACGCGCGGCGCCGGCGGCGCCGGACGCGCGACGACGACGTGGGTTGTCGGCGGCGGCGTCACGACGACGCGCTCGGTCGGCTGCGGCGCCGGGTGATCGACGACGCAGCCGGCCAGCGCGCCGGCAGCGATCATTGCGGCAATCAAGGCAGGAACATGGTGCGAGCGCGGCAGAGCGCCGCCCGAAGTCTTTTTCATATGCGCGTCTCCATCAAAGGCTCGGATTAAGCTCCGTGCCCTTTAAACGGCGTCGAGCGCTTTTGGCTTCAGCCTAGGAAGAAGATTCCGCCGGCGCTACTTCCGGCGAACCGCTGCTTCCCTTCTTCGATCAGCGCGAGACGATTACTTAGGCGGGAAGCGCTTGGCCGCTTCTTTGGCCATCGACAGATCGACATAGTTCGAAACGTCGATCGAGGACGGCAGCAATTTCATACTGACCGCGGTGTCGATGTCGCGCTGGATCGGCGGGATCAGCGGCAGCAGATCGGGCGAGCGATAGACATCGTCCTTGGTAAACGCATAGTCGAGCGCCTGCAGCGATTGCTTGGTGAAATCATGCGTCAGCGCCAGCGCCTGGTTGCGGTTGGCGGGATCGAGGAACCAGCGCACCGCCGCCATGTGATCGGTGAGCATGTCGACGATCGCCGCACGATGGGCCTTGATGAATTCGGCCCGCATCGCCCAGAACAGTACCTGATCGTCGCCGCCGACCGCGTCGGTCGTCGTGAACAGCACGCGATAGCGGTCCGTCGCCTGGAAATCGTGGTTGAACTGCGCCATCACCGGCGCGATGTCGCCCTTGCCCGCTTCAAGCATCGGCAACATGTTTGTGAAATCGGCTTCGATCTCGGTGAAGTCGCTGTCGGCGACGCCGTTGCGGCGCAACGTCTGGCGCAGGAACATGTCGGTCGACGCCCCTTTGGCATTGACGATCGCGGTATGGCCTTTCATGTCGGCGAGCGTCTTGATCGGGCTGTCCTTCCGCACCGCCCACCAGGTCGTGTAGTAGCCCTTCGAGCCTCCATCCTGGGCGATGTCGGCAATGACGCGCGGATCGAGATGCGCGTTGGTGACGGCAAGCGCCAGCGCCGATGGACCGAAGGCCACCACTTCGACCTCGCCGGCGGCGAACGCCTGGATCTGCGGCGGCGAGCCTTGGAAGCGCACCGGCTCGTAGGTGTAGCTCTTGTTGAGATTGGGGAAGAGCTGCGGATGCGTCTTCGCCAGCTCGGCGACGAGCGGCGTGATCTGCGTTGGCACTTGTGCCCAGCCGATACGGATGCGCACCGGATCGGCGCTCGCACTCGCCGCGAATCCAGCGGCCAGCAGCGCGGCCAGAGCAATGGTCGTGATCTTCATGGCTTCCTCCCCGTAGCAGCAGCTAACCGTATTTAACGCCGCTCGGCAAATCGCCCACCATTGTCGCGGCATCATCGCGCCGGTAAGGTGGGCAAAGCGACCGGGGAGGGTTCATGGCCGCGCTGACGCGTATCGACGTCCATCATCATTTCGTGCCGCCGGCCTACAAGGCCGAAATGAACAAGAAACGGCCGATGCAGCCCTGCATGCAGACCTGGACGATCCAGAACTCGATCGACGACATGGACAAAGCCGGGACGCAGATCTCGCTCGTCTCGATCACCCTACCGGGGCTTTATTTCGGGCATGTCGAAGAAGCGCGGAAGCTGTCGCGGCTGTGCAACGATTACGGCATGGAGATGATCCGCAATCATCCAGGCCGTTTCGGCCTCTTCGCCGCGATCCCGTGGCCGGACGTCGAGGGCTCGCTGAAGGAAGTCGAATATGCGCTCGATACGCTCAAAGCCGACGGCATTTGCTTGTACACGAGCTATGGCGACCGCTGGCTCGGCCACAGCGACTTCAACCCGCTGTTCGAGGAACTCAATCGGCGCAAGGCGATCGCCTATGTTCATCCCCACGCCGCGGCATGCTGCGAGAACCTCATCCCCGAAGTGAATGAGTCGATCATCGAATACGGCACCGACACGACGCGCGCGATCAACAGTATGATCTTCACCGGCGCGAGCGCGCGGTATCCCAACATCCAGTGGATCTGGTCGCATGCCGGCGGGACGATGCCGTTTCTGATCGAGCGCATGGTCAATTTGGCAAAAATTCCCCAGGTCGCGGCGAAGCTGCCGAACAGGCTGATGCCAGAGCTGAAGCGCTTCTATTACGACACGGCGCAAGCCTCGAACGGCGTCGCACTCGGGGCGCTCAAAGCCGTGGCCGGCGCGAGCCAGATCGTTTTCGGCACCGATTACCCCTATCGCCTCTCGATCGAGCATGTCGAGGGCCTCGCCGGCGCCAGCCTAAGCACGGAGGAGATGATCGGCATCGATCATCGCAACGCGCTGCGCCTACTGCCGAACCTTGCCAAACTGATCAAAGCGTGACGGGATGGCTGCGCCCCATCGTATCGACGTCCATCACCATTTCGTCCCGCAGATCTATAAGGATGCGCTGATCACGCTCGGCAGCGCCTGTCCCGCGCCCGGTTATCAAGCGCCGATCGCGAATTGGAGCCTCGAGCGCTCGCTCGACCAGATGGACGAGGCGGGCATCGCGTCTGCGATCGTCTCCGTGACGACACCCGGGATTCATTTCGGCGATGACGGGGCGGCACGAAAGCTCGCGCGCCAATGCAACGAGGCGGGCGCCAGGATGGTCGCGGACCGGCCACAGCGCTTCGGTCTTTTCGCGGCACTGCCGCTGCCCGACATCGACGCGAGCCTCAACGAGATCGCCTACGCGCTCGATGAGCTCAAAGCCGACGGCATCGGCCTCTACACCAGCTACGAGGCAGGCGGCGTCAAATTCCTCGGCGATCCGGCATTCGCGCCGCTCCTTTCAGAGCTCGACCGGCGCAAGGCGCTGGTCTTCGTCCATCCGACGTCCTGCGTCTGCTGCTCCGATCTGCAGCCCGGCATCGCCGACGCGATCATCGAATATGGCACCGACACGACGCGCACTATCGCCAGCCTCGTCTTCGGCGGCGCCGCCGCGCGCTTTCCCCATATCCGCTACATCTTCTGCCATGCCGGCGGCACGATGCCCTATCTCATCCAGCGTTTCGTCGACTTCAGCGGCCGCGACAAAGCGGCGATGAATGCCGCGATGCCGAACGGCATGCTGCATGAGCTGACTCGGTTTCATTATGACCTCGCTCAGACTGCGCATCCCGGGCCGGTCGGCGCGTTGCGCAACATCATTCCGCTGTCGCAAATCTTGTTCGGCACCGACTATCCGTACGGCTTCGGCTGCGCCGATCAGGTGACGCGTATTGCCGCCTGCGGCTTCACCGCCGCGGAACTCGCCTCTGTCGATCGCAGCAACGCGCTGCGGCTGCTGCCGCGTTTCGGTACGCTCGAGGATCGCCTGCAGCGGCCGGCGCGCCGGGATGAACACGTCGTCGAACCGGCGACGCCCAGTGCCGCACCCGCGCGGGGCGTGCCAACGCCCGCCGCTCGCGACCGCGCCGCCACCGAAAAAACGTGACGGGCGCAACGCGGGGCTTCGCGATCGCACTCGCCCTCCTCGTCCTCTCGGCCATTCCGGCCCCGGCGGGCGATTGGGACGATCTCGTCAAAGCGGCGAATGTCGAGGGCGAGGTCGATGTCCATGGCGGTCCGGGCAAGCTTTACGAGCAGGTGCTGACCCAAGGGTTTCGCAAAGCCTTTCCGCAGGTGAAGGTGGTGTTCAGCGGCTCGAGCGGGCGCGACGCGGTTCCCCAGATCACGCGCGAGCGCGCTGCCGGCGTCTATCATTGGGACGTCTATGTCGGCGGCACGCCATCGATCTTGCAGACGCTCATGCCAAAAGGCGCTTTCGTGCCGCTGCGTCCGGCCTTCATCCTGCCCGAGATCACCGACGACAAAGCGTGGTTCGGCGGGCTCGATCTCGGCTGGATGGATGCGGGCAAGACATACGTGCTTGGCTTCGAGGCGAGCGTGACGGCGCCGGTGATGGTGAATTGGGATTTCGTCGCGCATGACGATCTCAAGAGCCACGAGGATCTGCTGGCGCCGCGCTTTGCGGGGAAGATCGTCTGGGACGATCCGCGCTTGCCCGGCGCGGGCGTCGGCGTCGCGCAGCGGCTGCTCAACAATTACGGCGCGCCCTTCCTGCAGCGTCTCTTGGCCGAGCAGAAAATCGTCTACATGAGCAATCCGCGTCAGGAAGCGGAGTGGCTGGTGCGCGGCCAGTATCCGATCGGGCTCGGCACCGCCGCCGAAGAGATCAGGCCATTCCAGCAGCAGGGGCTCGGCAAGAACATCGCGCCGTTCGATATGAAGCTGCCGCATCCGACCATGAGCACCGGCTTCGGCACCGTCTCGATGATGGATCACGCGCCGCATCCCAGCGCGGCGAAGCTCTACATCAACTGGCTGCTGTCGAAAGCCGGTCAGACCGATTGGGGCCAGACCGGCCACAACAGCCGCCGCCTCGACGTGCCGCATCCCGACCCGGCGAGCTTCCCGGTCGCGGGCATGAGCTATGGCGCCGATCAATCCGAGGCGGCTATCCCGGTGCGCGAAGAGGCGGCGGATGTCGCCAAGAAATTCATTCCGGCGCAGAGCCGATGACACGCGCTCGGGCGGCGCCTCAAAATACGCGGAACCAGAAGGCGAGATAAACCACCAGCGCGACCGTCGGCAAATTGGCGATCCAGCCGATCCACAAAAAGACCGCGCGCGCGGGCCAGGCGGCAATCGAACCCAGCAAAGCGAGCGCCGCGAGCGCCATGCCCCACGCGGCCAGTCGCACATCGCCGACCGCTCCCGCGCCGTAGCGCGCGACGTAGGCGGCGGAATCCGAGAGATAGTCGACGACACTCGGTGTCTCGAGCGCGAGGAACAAGAGCGCGAGCGCGCCATTCACGATCGCCGCTGCCCGCCGCCGGCGCATGAGCGCGAGCACGGCGACGGCGAGCGCGGCCGCGAGCACGCCGATGGCGAAGATCTTAGCCGTGCTGTCCGTCATCGAAGGTTCTTCCGATCTCGGCTGCGCTCTATCGGCAAGAACGCTTCCGACTAAGGCGTCGCGGGCTTCGTCTCGGCGAGCAGCTGGCGGTACTGCGCGATGATCTTCTCGACGCCGGGCCGGCTCTTTGCCCATTCCGCGATCGCGCCATCGAGCCGCTTCTGCCAAGCCGCATGCGTCTCGGGATCGAGCGTCACCACGGTCTGCTTGGGATCGGCTTTGGCGGCTTCGCGATTATGGTTGTTGTCGCCATCCCACCACTTGCCCCAAGCACGACTCATTGCCTGCCCGGAATTACGCTCGAGCGTCTCCTGCGCCGCCGCCGGCAGCGCGTCATAGCGCTTGCGCGACATGAAGATCATGCCCGCCGCCGTGCCCATCGCCTGATCGATGTGATAATGCGCGACTTCGCCGATCTTGAAGGAGAAATAGACGTTCCAGGAGAGGATCGTGCCGTCGGCCGTGCCGCGATTCATCGCTTCATAAGCTTCGGGCGATGAGAGCGTGATCGGCTGCGCGCCCATATGTTGCGCGGCGAGCGCCGTCAG
The DNA here is from genome assembly GCA_035606035.1 of Allostellaceae bacterium. Taxonomy (GTDB): domain Bacteria; phylum Pseudomonadota; class Alphaproteobacteria; order ATCC43930; family CGMCC-115725; genus CAIKMD01. The sequence continues at coordinate 2,012 of DATNGE010000047.1, read as the reverse complement.
CTGTGTCGGGCCGACGATCCGCGTGCCGGTCAGGTCCCTTAAGGATTTCGGCGCTTTCGTCAGATGCACGATCGATTGCGGCAGAGCGATCAGCATCAGTGGCCGCGCCTGGTCGAATTCGCTGTCGAGCACGCCAGTCTTGTAGAGGCGCCAGAGCGCCTCGGAACCGCGCTCCGAGCTGTCAGCCAAATTGGGCAGCGCGCCCACTTCGGCGAAGGGAAATTTGCCCGAAACGTAATTGAAGAGCACGAAGCCGATCTGCACGACGTCGTTCATCACGCGATCGTAGACATTCTGGTTGTTGACGATCGACGTGCCGCCGCGTAGGTCGATGGTCAGCGCGCCCTGTGAATCCGCCGTCACTTTCTCGGCCCAGGGCTTATAGAACTGTTCGTAGGCCGCTTGCCCCGGACTGGCGAAAGGCGCGAATTTCAGCACCACCGGATCGGCGGCGGCTGCGTCCACCATCGCGGATAGGCACGCGCCGATCAGCAACGTCAATGCGATGCGCTTCATCATCCCCTCCCCGATTCGCCGCCCGCGATTTTGCGCGGAGCGCCGGCGCCGCGCCAGTGCAATCGCCGCAATTTTAACGAAATCGATTCGGTTATGGCTAATGCGCGTTTGCCTTAAAGCACCCGGCCGGCGCAACCAATTGTTCATTCCGCTTTGCGAGCATCCGTGCCGCGTCAGCTGCATGTCGCAGAGAAGGACGACCGCAACCATGTTACGCATTTATCCGTCGCCGGCGCTGATCATCCTGGTCGCTTGCGGTATTGCAATTTCGTACGCCTCTCAGCAGCAGCAGAATTACGATCCGCAATGGCTCGCGATCTGCACCGCGCTGTTTCTCGCCGGCAGTGCCGTCTCCTTCACCATCGTGCAGAAGATGCCCCGGCGGCCGATCCGCATCAGCATGACGCGGGCGCGCTGGGAGCGCGCCAAGCTCGGCCTCGCGGTCGGCGCCGCCGCGATCGTCGCGGCTTTCGCCTGGCTGCTCTGGGGCGCGAAGACCTTGCCGAGCGGTAGCGTGGTGAGCATCGCAATCGTCATGATCCCGACGCTCGCGCTCGGCCTAGCCGGACTCGCGCTCGTCTATTACTGGCTCGGCCTATGGGCCTTCGGCGAGATTGTCAAAGACCAGCCGCCCGAAGCGAGCGAGCCGAAGAACGATCCGAAATAAGCAAAGCGCTGCGCGTTTGCCGCAGCGCCGCGCTCACACCGCCTTCAGCGCCTGATCGAGATCGTCGATCAGATCGTCGGGGTCTTCGAGCCCGACCGAGTAGCGGATCAGCGCATCGGTGATGCCGAGGCGCTCGCGCTCATCGGGCTTCAGCGTGCGATGCGTCGTCGTCGCCGGATGGGTCACGAGGCTCTTGCTGTCGCCGAGATTGTTCGAGATGCGCGCGAGCTTCAGCGCGTTGAGGAAGCGGAAGGTCTCGGCCTTGTTCTTGCCGACATTGAGCGTGACGACGGTGCCGAAGCCGCTCATCTGCCGCCGCGCGAGCGCGTGCTGCGGATGGCTCTCGAGCCCGGGATAGCGCACGCGGCTGGCGCGCGGATGCCGCTCGAGGAATTGCGCGACCTTCAGCGCGCTGTCGCAGCTCTGCCGGACGCGCAGATCCATCGTCTCCAGGCCTTTCACCAGGATCCATGCATTGAAGGGCGAGAGTGCCGGGCCGGTATGGCGCAGGAACGGCGCAAGCGATTCATTGACGTATTTCGCCGAGCCCAACACCGCGCCGCCGAGGCTGCGCCCCTGCCCGTCGATATGCTTGGTCGCGGAATAGACGACGATGTCGGCGCCCAATTCCAGCGGCTTCTGCAAGAGCGGCGAGGCGAAGACATTGTCGACGACGAGCACGCCACCCGCCTGATGCGTCAATTCGGCGACGGCCTTGAGATCGACGAGCTCGAGCCCCGGATTGGACGGGCTCTCGCAAAACACGGCTTTGACGCCGGGCTTCAGCGCGTCGCGCCATTGATCGAGATCGGCGCCGTCGACCAGCTCG
>DATNGE010000046.1:0-20103 GCA_035606035.1 Allostellaceae bacterium | reverse complement strand
GAGGGCGGCTTTGCCGAAACGGAGCTTGACGCCCTCCGGAAACTCCCCTTTGTTTTACCCGTTAGTCTGGGACCGCGAATATTGCGCGCCGATACGGCCGCGTTGGCGGGGCTGGCGGTGTTGCAGGCGCTTCGGGGCGAGGCACGGTAGCATCGAAATGTCTTTCTGGAGCGGTCACTAAGGGCTATCTGGGTCAATGTCGGCACCCTCCCATTCCGGCGGCGCGCCTGTCACCGACAAGCGTCAGCTTGTCGAGTATCTCGCGGGCGGCTGCAAGCCGCGTGCGGAATGGCGCATCGGCACCGAACACGAGAAATTCATCTTCCGCCGCGCCGATCTTCGTCCCGTTCCCTATGACGGGGATAACGGCATTCGCGCGATCCTGGAGAAGCTGCAGCGTTTCGGCTGGCAGCCGGTGCTCGATGGCGAGAACATGGTTGGCCTCATCGACGATAGCGGCGGCGCGATCTCCTTGGAGCCGGGCGGACAGTTCGAATTGTCCGGCGCGCCGGTCGAGACGCTACACCAAACCTGCAACGAGCTGCACACGCATCTGAAACAGATGCGCGAGGTCACAGGCGATCTCGGCCTCGGCATGCTCGGCCTCGGCTTCCTGCCGAAATGGAAGCGCGAGGACTGCTTCTGGATGCCGAAGCGGCGCTATGCGGTGATGCGCAATTACATGCCGAAGAAGGGCAAGCTCGGCATCGACATGATGCTCCGCACCTGCACCGTGCAGGTTAACCTCGATTTCGCATCCGAAGCCGATATGGTGCTGAAGTCGCGCGCGTCGCTCGCGCTGCAGCCGATAGCCACCGCACTTTTCGCCAATTCGCCCTTCTTCGAGGGCAAGCCTTCAGGCTTCGTTTCTCTTCGCAGTAATGTCTGGACCGACACCGATCCCGATCGCTGCGGTATGCTGCCTTTCGTCTTCGAGGAAGGTTTCGGTTTCGAGCGCTACGTCGATTGGATGCTCGATGTGCCGATGTACTTCATCTATCGCGACGGCAATTACGTCGATGTTGCTGGGCAATCGTTCCGCGACTTCCTCGCCGGCAAGCTGCCGGGACGGCCGGGCGAGATTCCGACGATCGGCGATTGGTCCGATCATCTCACCACCGCTTTTCCGGAAATCCGCATCAAGAAATTCATCGAGATGCGCGGCGCCGATGGCGGGCCGTGGCGCAATCTCTGCGCCTTGCCGGCCTTCTGGACCGGGCTGCTCTATGACGACGATGCGCTCCGCGCCGCCTGGGATCTCGTCAAAGATTGGAGTGCCGAAGAGCGCGAGCAGCTTCGCGCCGACGTGCCGCGGCTCGGGCTCGAGACACTATTCCGCGGCAAGAAGATCCAAGAAATCGCGATTGCCGCCGTGCAGATCGCGAAAGCGGGATTGAAGCGCCGCGCGCATCTCAATGGCGAAGGCGACGACGAGACCATCTTCCTGCAGCCGGTGATCGAAGCGGCAGAATCGGGCAAGACGCCAGCCGATACGCTGCTCGATGAATACGCCACGCGCTGGCGCGGCCTCGTCGACCCGGTTTACGTCGAAGACGCGTATTAGCGCCTAGCTTGCCGAAGCTTCCGGCTTCGGCGCCGGCACGCCGGTCTTCACATCGAATGAATAGAGCAGGGCGACAAAAACGCCTTTGCAGCGCGGCAGCAGCAACAGCGTCAGCGCGATGGTGAGCGGGAAGAGCACCGCGTAATAAACCCAGTCGGGCGCGTTGCTGCGCACGGTCACGATGAAGAACGGCACGATGAGATGGCCGACGATGAGGATCGTCGCCCAGGCTGGCCCGTCATCGGCGCGCAGCTCGCTCAAAGCCGCGCCGCAATGAGAACAGCGATCGGAAAGTTTCAGATAGGAGCGGAAGAGCTTGCCCTCGCCGCAAACCGGGCAACGCATCGCGAGGCCGCGCTTGATCGCGGTCAGAAGGTCCGGGCGGGTTGCGGCCGCTTCAACATTCGTGCTCATGACAATGCCAAAGATAGGCGTCGCCGCGTTAGGGAAGAACCGTGCGGCTGCGCGGCGCGGCAATCTGCCGCCCCTCTTCGCCCCGCTTACTCACCGGCGAGCGGCACCGTCAGCCAACGCTTGGGCTCGGCGGAGCCCTTCTCCGGCGACAAGCCCGAAAGCGACATCCACCGGCCATTGTCCCAGGAGACCGCCGAGACCTCGATGGCGAGCTTGTTGGTTTTCGGCGGGCCGTCGAGGCCGAACGCGCTCCACGGCAGCATCGCCTCGGCGACGATGCGCGGCTGATCGGCGCCGAAATAGAACGTTTGCGCGCCGGCCACTGCGGACCAGTCATTGTCGTGCAGCTGGGCGACGGTGCCGGCGCAGAGCTTCGGCGCCATCGGCGGATAATCCTTGGTCGAGCCTTTGGGCGGGATGAAATAAAGCGTGAAGCGCTTGGGCCCGGCGCCGGCATCGACATCGAGCTCGAGCCGATAGGCTTCGCTCAGCGGATAGCTTGCGCCGTAATCCAAAAGCCCGAGATCGTCGTAATCCTGGCCGATCGTCGCGAGGGCGAGACCCTGTTTGCTCCAGGTGAGATAGGCCTCGCCGAAAGCGACGGCATCAGGCGAGGGCTTGAGCGGCGGCAAGAGCGAAGCGGGCTTCGGCCAATCGATCAGCGAGAGATGCTGCGGATCGATTCTGGCATAAGGGACCGCGAAATTCTTCTCGCCCGGCCGCGCGATGGCGCCGGCATGCTCGTGGATCGCCGGCAGTTGCCGATTGGCCGCGCTCAGCGCGTCGATGAGCTGCTCATAAGGCCGGCCGCGGATATCGACGAGACCGAAATTGTAATCCTCGCTGTCGGCACGGCCTCCGACCGGATAGTCATAATATTGGAACCAGTGCGTGCCGACGATCTCGGGCACCCCGGCGAAGAGCTTCGCCGAGGCCGCAGCGCCGGCGGCGCGCTGCGCCTGGGTCTCGACGGTCATCAGATGGCCGTTGTTGCGATTCCCGGTGCGGTTCTCATGCGCGGCATAGAACCATTCCGAAATCAGCTCGGGTTTGCCTTGGGTGAGCTTGCGGAGCCCGTCGAAGAAATAGGGCGCGAGCCAGCCTTCCGGACTGTCGACATTGTAATTGAGCGCAATCGCGTCGACGTAAGGCGCCTCGGCGCGGATCGCCGCATGATCGTAGTAGATCGGCAGCCGGTCGCCGAAGAACAGCGCGTCGGGATCGGCGGCTTTGAGCGCGGCGCGCGCCACCTTGTAATATCGTTCGGCGACGATCCCGGTCCAGCGCTCGACGACGGGCATGCCGTTGCCGCCGATGCGCAGCTTCGTCGGCTTCTCCGCGATGAGCAGCGCGTCCCAGGAGTCGACGCCTGCGGGCGGCACGAAATCCTTGGTGAAGCGCTGCCAGTTGCCGCGATAATGCTCGCGCAGCATCTCGGTCCAGCGCTGCTTCGTAAAGCTCGTCGCCGGCTTCTGGCCGTAGAACAGGAACAGTGCGCCGTCCCACCAGCCGACTTCATTGTCGGAGAAATAACCGATGCGATACGGCGAATCGCGATATTTCTCGGTCAGCAGCTTGGCCTGCTCGAACATGCGCTGCTCGGCGGCGGGATCGAACGGATCGAACCAATGGAAGCGGGCGAGGCGGCCGAGCTCGAGATTGATGATGCTGGGCAGCTTCAATTGCTTCGGCGGCAGCGACCAGGCGCCGGCGCTGTTGAACCCCCAATCGGCGAGGCGCTGCTTGGTCTCGGCGATCCAATCGTCGAGCGAGGCATAGCTGTTGCGCCAATCGTAATGCGGCCGGGCGAGATAGCCGGCGGTGATGCCGCCATCCAAGACGTTGACGCCGGCCGAGAAGAAATTCTCGCCGCAGGGCGTGACGAGATGGCTGATTGCGCCGTGGCGAGCGATCGACCAGCGCGTCGAGGATATGTGATCGAGATCGCAGGCGCGAACGGCTGTCGTTATCGAGAAGAAAGCGACGATAAAGAGCGCCGCGGACGCGAATCTCCTCACCGCCACCGCGCGCCCCAAGACCTCACGCGGCGGTGCCGCCGACGGTGAGCCCGTCCATGCGCAGGGTCGGCTGGCCGACGCCGACGGGAACGCCCTGGCCGTCCTTGCCGCACGTGCCGATGCCGCCATCGAGCGCGAGATCGTTGCCGATCATCGACACTTTGGTCATCGCATCGGGGCCGTTGCCGATGAGCGTCGCGCCTTTCACCGCTTTGCCGATCTTGCCGTCCTCGATGAGATAGGCCTCGGCGGCGGAGAAGACGAATTTTCCCGAGGTGATGTCGACCTGGCCGCCGCCGAAATTGACGGCGTAGAGGCCGCGCTTCACCGACGCGATGATCTCTTTCGGGTCTTTGTCGCCGGCGAGCATGTAGGTGTTGGTCATGCGCGGCATCGGCGCATAGGCGAAGCTCTCGCGCCGGCCGTTGCCCGTCGGCTTCATCCCCATGAGCCGCGCATTCAAGCGGTCCTGCATATATTCCTTGAGGATCCCGTCCTCGATCAGCACCGTGCAGTTGGACGGCGTGCCTTCGTCATCGACCGAGAGCGAGCCGCGGCGATCGGGGATCGTGCCGTCGTCGACGACCGTCACCCCAGGCGAGGCGACGCGCTGCCCGACGAGGCCGGCGAAGGCCGAGGTCTTCTTGCGGTTGAAATCGCCCTCGAGGCCGTGGCCGACGGCTTCATGCAGCATCACGCCGGGCCAGCCCGGGCCGAGCACGACGGTCATCTCGCCGGCCGGCGCCGGCACGCTGTCGAGGTTGGCGAGCGCCTGGCGCAGCGCCTCGTCGACCTGCGCTCGCCAATTCGTCGGATCGATGAAGCGCTGATATTCGAGCCGGCCCCCGGCGCCCGAACTGCCGCTTTCCATCCGGTCGCCGTCGCCGACGACGATGTTCACATTGAGGCGGACCAGCGGGCGGATATCGCCGACGCGGCGGACATCGGGGCGGATGATCTGCACCGCTTGCCAGATGCCGGAGAGCGAGGCGGAGACCTGGCGCACGCGCGGATCCTTGGCGCGCGCATAGGCGTCGATCTCGGCGAGCAGCTTGGTCTTCGCGGCGAAATCGACCTGATGCAGCGGGTTGGCCTCGGTATAGAGCTGACGGTTGGTGCCGGGCGGCGGCGCGGCGAAAGTCCCGCTATGGCCTTGGCGCACGGCGCGGACGGCCTCGCCGGCGCGGCGGATCGCGTCTTCCGAAAGCTCGGAGGCATGGGCATAGCCGGCGGCTTCGTCGCTGAGGCCGCGGAGGCCAAAGCCCTGTGCCGTGTCGAACGACGCGGATTTGATCCGCCCGTCGTCGAGGGTCAGGCTTTCGGATTGCGAATATTCGAGGAAGAGCTCGCCGTCATCCATGCCGTGGAGCGCCTCGGCGATAATCTTCTCGACCCGCGCCTGGTCCATGCCGGTCTTCGTGAAAAACAGATCGTCGGTCAGCGCGAGGTCGGTCATACGTTTCTCCAGCGGCAAGCGGTTGTGCCATGAAGCGGCACGCCGTTCCAGCTATATGGGCATTGCACCCTGCGCCGTCACCATAACCCCAACTGCGCGCTTGCGGCAGTCCGCGCTCCGTGTATAGATTTTGCGCGGGGTGTGGGGGATGTTTCGTAGCCTTGTGGGATTTTTATTGTGCCTGGCCGCCCTGCCGGCCTGGGCCGATGACACGCCGAGTTTCTTTGCCGATCCGGCGACCGGTTGTCGCCTTGGCAGCTTCTATCCCCAGCAAGGCATGGTGCCGCATTGGAGTGGCGCCTGTGTCCGCGGCTATGCCGAAGGACCCGGCACTGTCGAATGGCAGATCAACGGCCAGCTCAACGGCCGCAATGAAGGCACCTATCACGCTGGCCTGCGCGAAGGCCGCGTCATCAATTACAACGCGACCGGCGATCGCATCGAGGGCGAATTCCGCAACGGCCGCTTGAACGGGCGCTGCATCGAGACGTTTGCGGATGGTGGCCGCTTCGACGGGCAATGCATTAACGACAAACAAGAAGGCCATGGCAAGCGGACCTGGCCCGACGGCGACAGCTATGAAGGGGACTTTCGCGACGGCGACATGACTGGGCGCGGCGTCTACACGTGGAAGAGCGGCGCACGCTACGAAGGCGATTTCGTCGACGGCAAGAGCACCGGACGCGGCCGCGAAGTGTTCGCGAGCGGCGCGCGCTACGAAGGCGATTGGCTCGAGGACAAGTTCCAGGGCCAGGGAACCTATTATTTCACTGACGGCCAGATCTATGAGGGCGAATGGGCGAACGACCTGCCGAACGGCCGCGGCGTGCTGCACGGCATCACTCACGGTCTCCTCGGCTCGGGCCAGCATGATTTCGCCGGCACCTGGGTGAATGGTTGCTTCGCGCAGGACCCCTACACGGCGACCCTGTTCACGACGCGCGCGGAATGCGGCTTCAATGACGATTAGCGCGTGGCGTTCGATCGGCCGCGCCATCGGCGCGGCGATCCTGCTCGCGAGCGCCGTGATCGTTTGCGGCGTGCGGGCCGAGACGCCTGCCAAGAATTCCGGCTGGCTCAGCGATCCGCAAACCCATTGCCGGGTCTGGGACGACGATATGCAACCGGGCGAGGAGGTGCATTGGAAGGGCGCTTGCCGCAACGGCATTGCCGAAGGTCCCGGCGTCACCGAATGGCTGAAGGACGGCAAGCTCACGCAGACCGTCGAGGGCAGCCTGAAGGCCGGCCGCCTCGACGGCCGCATCCTGATCCACTTCGCGAACGGCGCGCGCGTCGAGACCGAATTTCGCGATGGCCTCGTCGATGGGCTCAACGTCGTCATCGCAGCGGACGGCACGCGCACCACCCGCCAATTCCGCGCCGGCAAGCCGGTCGGCCGCGTGCAAGTCGTCTGGACGAATGGCGGCAAGCTCGACGGCGACATCGACCAGGATGGGCAGATGCACGGCATCCGCAGCTGGCCGAGCGGCGATCGCTACGAAGGCGATTTCAAGAACTACCTCGCCGATGGCAAAGGCAGTTTCATCCGGGCCGACGGGCTGCGCTACAAGGGCGATTTCGTCGCCGGCAGGATGGAAGGCGAAGGCGAGATGCTGTTCAGCGATGGCGGCGTCTATCAGGGTAGCTGGCAGGCCGACAAGCCAAATGGCCGCGGCACGATGCGCGCGGCGAACGGCCAGATCTATCGCGGCTTTTGGACCGATGGCTGTTTGACCGAGGCGAATTCCGACAACGGCATGTGGGCGGCGTCCGGCCGCTCGGCCGCTTCCTGCGGCTTCGAGTGATCGGCCGCGCCGAACGCAGCTAATGCGTGCCGGTGATATCGCTGCCGCTGCCGCTATTGCCGCCGGCGCCATTCGACAAGGTGCAGCCGTTGACGTTACAGCTCGTCGCTCGCGGATAGGAAGGCGCGGGCGCGCGGTAGGCGGGCGCCGGGCGATAGCTCGGCATTGAGCGCATCGAGCCTGAGAGCGCGCCGAGCCCGCCCGACAGCGCGTTCAGCATGTCGATGGCGCTATCGAGCGAATCGCCGGGATCGAAGCCGGTGTCGGGGATGTTGCTGACATCGATATCGGGAATCTCTTCGATATTGGCGCGCTGCGGCCCGGCGAGCGCCGCGTTCCAATCGTTGCGGTCGCCGGCGGCGATCATGCGATGCGGCAGGCCGACATTGAGCGCCGCGGCGATGCGCTTGATCGCGTCGCGACATTGCGGATTCTTGTCGAGCTTCGCGTAGCTCGCCGCCGCTTGGGCTGCGTTGGCTTTCGATTTCGCTTCGCCGCTCGCGAGGAATTTCTCGAAATCGGCGCGGCACTGCTTGGGCAGCTCATCGAGCGCCGCGGTGAGCGCGGGCCGGCTAAGCCGGTCGATCTCGCGCCGCGTCTCATCCGATCCCATGGCGAAGGCCGGCTGTGCGTGCGCGACGGCAGCAGCCGCGTCCTTGTCGCGCGCGAGGAAGGCTTTGCGCTGAGCGAGGTCGCCCGCTTGGCAGCGCGTTTCGATGCTGTCCTGCCAGCCGACATCGCCATCGGCCAGCGTCACATTGGTGCACCGTTTGCCGTCCGCGGAAATCTGCCGGCAGGAAACGTTGTTGGCGCCGGCGATCGCACCGTCGCAGACATAGGTGTTGTCGCCGATCTGCGTGACATTGGCCGGCGCGGCGGCCTGTTGCGGTTGCGGCGCCGCGCTGGCGGCTTTCGGTGGTGGCTCGAGGCCCGCCGCGAGGGCGGCTTTCGCGCCTTGCGCATCGTAATCCTTTATCAAGGCTTGGATCTTCGTCTTTTGCTGCGGGTCGGCCTTGATCAGGTCGGCGCCCGCCTGATGCAGATCGCGCATCGCGCTTTCATATTGCTGCTTCAGCTGTGTCTTCAGCGCCGGATCGTCGGTCTGCTGCGCGCGATAGGTCGCGTCCTGGGCGCGCGCCTGGGCCTCGCCCCAGCGCTGCTCGGCGTCGTCGATCGCCTCTTTCTGCGCGGCGCTCAGCGCCGGCGCGTTCTTCCTCTGCAGGGCGCGGCGCAGCAGCTCGCGTAACCCCGTGCTCTGCGTGTAAGCGGGCGGGGTGCCGGTCTGTGCCGGAGGCTGCGCCTTGCTCCCCGGTCCGCATTGATCGGTGTAGACCTGCGATCCCGCATAGGTCTCGCAGCTATCGGCGCGGCTGCTGCCGGTGCCGAGAAGAAGCATCGCTGCGGCGATGCCGAAGATTGCCACCCTGCGCATCACGATTCTCCAGCCTGCTTGCCACTCGGCCGCTAATTGAAAAGCGCTTTCGATTTCGTCTCGAGCGCGTCGAGCGCCTGGCCTGCCGCTTCACGGAAGCCGTAGAGACCGCCGCCGCCTGCCGTCGCGCTGCCGTTCGTCACGACGCGCGAAATCGGCTGTCGCTTATCGTTGAAGACGACGACCTCGACGTCGACCGTGGTCGGATCGCCGGCTTTCGCGCCGAGCCGGCTGCGGATATCCATCACCAACGTGAGCGAGACGTTGCGCTCTTGCGCCGTCGCGACGTCGTCCATCAACTCGAGCCACGGATAGCGCTGCTTCACGATATCGACGGCGCGCAAGAGAATCGGCTGGATCTGCAGATCCTCGGCAATGCCGTCGCCTTGGCCCGGCACGGCCGCGGCGGCATCCTTGCCGACTTGCGCGTGATAGGCGCGCAGCCTGCCATAGTTCGCGCCTGGCACCAGCGCCATGGTCAACACCGCGCGCGAGGCGCTGCGGGCGCCCGGCGCGTAGTAATCGACCGGCACATCGGCCGGCACCGAGCTCGCCGGCTGGCGGTAAAGTCCCGAAAGCGCATCGCTGTAGCGCGGCGCGGTACTGGCGATCGCGGGCAGAGATGGCGCCGGCGCGACGATGGGCGCTTGATAGTTGTTGAAGCTGCTGGAGTCCTGACAGGCAGTGACAAGCAACGCGGCGCTGAGCGCCGACGCAAAACCAAGTTTATGCAATGCTAAAAACCCCCAAACCCCACTCCCGGCAAATCTATCAGCAGCTGTGCGGCTGCGGCAAGCCAAGCGTTACGCGAGGCGAGCATGCGCCGCGCTTCATCGGGTCGCCGTGAGCGCGAGGACCGAGATGTCGGCATGCTCGATCTCATGGCCGAGCGACTGTTTCAAGGCATCGATGCGCTGGTTGATTTGAGCAATGCTGAGGCTGGGATCGAAGCGCAACGCGAGCTCGATGAAGATCACCCGGCCCGAGCGGCGCGATCTGACCCGGGCGAGTTCGCCATAATTGTCGGCGTGGCGGGCCAGCGCGCGGTCGATCGCCTCGTGCACCGCGGGACCGGCGGAACGGTCAAGCAGATCGATGAGGCCGGTACTCAGCATGTCGAAGGCGTTCACGACGATGAAGCCGGCGACGAAGAGCGAGCCCAGGACATCGGCCCATGCGACCACCCGATCGTCGGTCGACACTGCCGCCGCGGTCATGGTGAACAGCACGAAGAGCGAAGACATGAGCTTGACCCGTCGAGACTGCAGCTGCCCTTTCATGACGATCGAGCTCTCCGCCCTGACCGTGCGGCGGACGCGGTCCCAGGACAGGAAATTGGCGTAGAGGTTGAGCGCGCCCGCGATCGCCGCCAGGGCGAGCCCAAAGGGCGTGCCGAGTGCGCTTTCGCCGGTGAGGACGGCGATCACCCTGGAAGCGATCCAGAGCGCGCCGCCCAGCATGGCGGCGCCGATCACCGTGTTGGCGACCTGCTCGAGCTTGCCGGTGCCGAACTCGAGATCGGCGAGCTCTCCGCGATGGATGCGCTTCAAGACGACGAACGAGAAGAGCTCGACGAGGATCATTAAGGTGGCACGGATCGATTCGGCGGTGAGGGTGAGCGAACCGCCGAGAACCCCGATCGCCACTAAGAGACTCACCAGGCTGAGATCAACGGTCAGTGCGAACTGTACCGAGCTCTCCTCGGCTTGCTGCTCCATTGAGATGCGGGGGTCGCGCGCCATCGGCGCTTAGAGCCGCAACCGGGCGCGCAGCACGTCGATCAGCCCGATATCCGGGAAATCCACGTAAGCGGCGTGACCAATGGGGCAGGCCGCGATGTCCTCCGGGGCGGCGTCGAGTTTGATCAGCGCCTGCCCCACGCCGGCCTCGCGGCCCTTTGCGATCGCGGCAAGATCAGCCCGACCCACGGTCGCGGCGGCACCGCGCGTCAGGATGACCGTGCCGCGTCGCACCTTTTTCTCGCCCTCGAACACCACATCTGCCCTGGCGCCTTTAGGCAGCAGCGAGAGCTCCACATCCGAGATCGGCGCGTCGACCATCAGCACGCTGCAATCGATCCAGTTCGCGACCGGCGCGCCCGGTTGGACGGCACTCCCCGGAGCGATGATGAGGCTCCAGACGAGTGCACCGGGCGGTGCCGCAACCGAGGCGCTTAGCGCCTTTTGATAGCCCGATCGCGCCGCGCTCAGTATTTTGCGAGCAAGTTCGACGTCGACGTGGGCCAGCGCGAGATCGAGCTTCGCCTGATTGAGGGCGAGCCGGGCCTCTTCGAGGCTGCGCGCACTGACAGCGGCATCCGTGCCGTCGTCGAGCAGAAAGGTGCCTTCCTCCGCCATGCTTCGCCGGTGCGTCGAGCGGTCGAAGTCCGACTGCAGTGTGGCGACGGTCTTTTCCAACTCCGCCACCAGCTGGGTCTCGGCATCGGCGGCGGCGCGCGAGCCATGCCCACTGGCCGCGAGTTGAGCCAAGCGGGCGGCTTGCGCGCGCTCCAAGCCCAGGCGCTGCTTCGTCAACGACAGGCTGGCTGCCGCTGCGGTGATGCGGAGGCCAAGATCATGCTTGAAGGCCTCGGCATAATCCTTTGCCAGCGCGAGGCGTGCCTCCACGGTACTCTCACGCACCGCGACCAACTGCTCCAAGGCTTGGCGCCGTACCTGGGCGCGGTCGAGATCGGCCTCCGCCCGGGCGAGAGCCGATCGGTCGGCCAGCGGATCCGCGATGACGGCGATTACGCCATCCGCGCCAACACGGTCCCCCGCATAGAGGAGATGGGGCCCGACATAGCCCGCGACCGGCGAGGTCGTCGGATTAATCCAGCTGGTGACCGCCGCATCGCGCAAGATAACCGAGCGCAGATAGGGCCCACCCATCCAGCCGATATAGGCCAAGAGCCCGGCCAGGCCGACGAGGCCCAGCCATCGCTGTCTACCCAGGCGAAACTGCATGCCCCCCGTCGCCCCCGCGAGATCATCGCCTCATGCGATCCTCGAGGCAAGGGCCTGGCGTCTGTTCGTCCCGCAAGAGCAGCCACGCAAAAGAGAAGTTCGGTTGGATGGACCTGTGGTCCGGTCTACAGCGTTCAAAGAAGCAGAGGTAAAAATCGACTGCCAAACGCGTCAGCTGTTGCTCTGCGTACAAGGTCCGTACGAACAAATTTCTGTTCCGCAGGTTGCTGACGTCGTTCGTTTTTTTGTTGCACGCGAAATGCGGCATAAAGTCGCAATGATGCGGTTGGCTTCATGCGGGCCCAAGGGCTATGAGAGACGCGCAATTTTTCGCCGCGCTTGCCGTGTCGCGCGGCGCCGGTCGCCGCCGGCAGGACTGAGGGGCAAAGGCATGATTTCGACCCGCAAATTGGTTCGTCACCGTCTCGGCGCCGCGCTGCGGGCCGGCGCCGGGCTGTTCCTGGCGCTGATGGCGGTCCCGGCTGCTTGGGCGGAGGAGCCGCATGACTGGCAGCTCGGCATGGTCGAGGGCGACACGCCGGTGCGCGACGCGATCAATAGCTTCCACAACGAGCTGCTCGTCATCATCACGATCATCACGATCATCGTGCTCGGCCTGCTCGTCTATACGATGATACGCTTCAACGCGAAGCGGCATCCGGTGCCGACGACGACGACGCACAATACGCTGCTCGAAGTGGTCTGGACCGCGCTACCGGTCCTGATCCTCATCTTCATCGCGATCCCGTCCTTCAAGCTGCTCTATTACGAGAACCGTACCGAGAAAGCGGATTTCACCCTGAAGGTGACCGGTCACCAATGGTACTGGTCCTATGAATATCCGGATCAGGGCGGTTTCGCCTATGACAGCAATGTGCTCTCCGATGCGGATGCGGCGAAGCAGAAGAAGCCGCGGCTTCTCGGCGTCGACAATCCGGTGGTCGTGCCGGTCGGCGCGACGGTGCGCGTGCTCATCACCGGCACCGACGTGATTCACAGCTGGTATCTGCCCTCCGCCGGCGTGCAGGAATATGCCGTCGTCGGCCATGTCAACGAAAGCTGGTTCGAATTCGAGCGCGCCGGCACTTTCTACGGCCAGTGCAATCAGATTTGCGGCGTCAATCATCCCTTCATGCCGATCGAGGTCGATGTGGTCTCGAAAGAGGATTTCCAGAAGTGGGTCGACGGGGCGAAGAAGAAATTCGCCAAGTCCGGCACCCACGACCCGGGCGTCGAGCTCGCGGCGGTTCAGTAAGCACGTCAGCTCAGCTCAGGTATTCGCGAGGACAAAGCGATGACGACCGATACTCACGCGCATGGCGGCTATGGTCACGGTCACGGGGCTGGGCACGAGGCGGGGCATGATCACGTGCCGGCCTTCTGGTCGCGCTGGTTCGCCTCGACCAATCATAAGGATATCGGCACGCTCTATATCATCTTCGCGATCTGTGCCGGGCTGATCGGCGGCGCGTTCTCGGTCATCATGCGCTACAATTTGATGCAGCCGGGCGACCCGCTCTTCGCCAACAACCACCAGCTCTACAACGTCATCATCACCGCGCACGGGCTGGTGATGGTGTTCTTCCTCGTCATGCCGGCGCTCATCGGTGGCTTCGGCAATTGGTTCGTGCCGCTGATGATCGGCGCGCCCGACATGGCCTTCCCGCGCATGAACAACATCAGCTTCTGGCTGCTGGTGCCGGCGTTCTGCCTGCTCATCGGCTCGGCGGTCGTCGGCGAGGGCGCCGGCGTCGGCTGGACGGTTTATCCGCCGCTTTCATCGAAGATCGGCCATCCCGGCCCCTCGGTCGACATGGTGATCTTTTCGCTGCATCTCGCCGGCGCGTCGTCGATCATGGGCGCGATCAATTTCATCACCACGATCTTCAACATGCGCGCGCCCGGCATGACCTTGCACAAGATGCCGCTTTTCGTGTGGTCGATCCTGGTGACGGCGTTCCTGCTGCTCTTGTCGCTGCCGGTGCTCGCCGGCGCGATCACCATGCTGCTGACCGATCGCAATTTCGGCACGACCTTCTTCGATCCGGCCGGCGGCGGCGACCCGATTCTGTTCCTCAACCTCTTCTGGTTCTTCGGCCATCCCGAAGTCTACATCATGATCCTGCCGGCCTTCGGCATCGTTAGCCAGGTGATCTCGACCTTCTCGAAGAAGCCGATCTTCGGCTATCTCGGCATGGCCTATGCGATGGTCTCGATCGGCGTGATCGGCTTCGTGGTGTGGGCGCATCACATGTTCACCACCGGCATCAGCGTCGACACGCAGGCCTATTTCACCGCCGCGACCATGGTCATCGCGGTGCCGACCGGCATCAAGATCTTCTCCTGGGTCGCGACGATGTGGGAGGGCGCGATCGAGTTCACGACGCCGATGCTCTGGGCGATCGGTTTCCTCTTCCTCTTCACCATCGGCGGCGTCACCGGCGTGGTACTCGCCAATGCCGGCGTCGACCACTATCTGCACAACACCTACTACGTGGTGGCGCATTTCCATTACGTGCTGTCGCTTGGCGCGGTGTTCGGCCTCTTTGCCGGCTTCTATTACTGGATCGGCAAGATGTCGGGCCGGCAATACAACGAGCTGTTCGGCCAGATTCATTTCTGGACGACCTTCATCGGCGTCAACCTCACCTTCTTCCCGATGCATTTCCTCGGCCTTGCCGGGATGCCGCGCCGCATCAGCGATTATCCCGACGCTTTCGCGGGCTGGAACATGGTCGCCTCGATCGGCTCCTTTATCTCCTTCGCCTCGACCCTGTGGTTCGTATTCATCGTCTTCCACACGCTTTTCGCCGGGAAGCGTGTCGGCGCGAATTATTGGGGCGCGGGCGCGACCACCCTGGAATGGACGCTGCCGTCGCCCCCGCCTTTCCATTCCTATGACGAGCTGCCAGTGATCGCAGCCTCGCCGGCGCATCACTGAGCGCGATGGCCGACCTCTCCGCCAGCCTCATCAGCGCGCCGGCAGCACCGGCGCGTGTTGCCGCGGCAGAGAATGTTGCGACGACCAACGCGGTCGGCGGCGTCGGCGATTATGTCGCGTTGTTGAAGCCACGGGTGATGTCGCTTGTCGTCTTCACCGGCTGGGCCGGGCTCTATCTTGCGCCGGGCCATCTCCATCCCGTGCTCGCCGCGGTCGCGGTGCTGTGTATCGCGGTCGCCGCCGGCGCCGCGGGCGCGATCAACATGTGGTACGACCGCGACATCGACGCGGTGATGGAGCGCACGAAAGACCGGCCGCTGCCGGCGGGCCGCGTCGCGCCGGGCGATGCGCTTGGCTTTGGCGTGATCCTCGCGATCGGCTCGGTCACCTTGATGGCGCTGGCGGTGAATATCGTCGCCGGGATTCTTCTCGCGATCACCATCGCCTTTTATGTCTTCATCTACACGATCTGGCTGAAGCGCCGCACGCCGCAGAACATCGTCATCGGCGGCGCCGCCGGCGCCTTCCCGCCGATCGTCGGCTGGGCTGCCGTTACCGGCCAGATCGGGCTGCCGGCGCTCGCGCTCTTCGCGCTGATCTTCTTCTGGACACCGCCGCATTTCTGGGCGCTGTCGCTCTATCGCACCGGCGATTACGCCAAGGCCGGCGTGCCGATGCTGCCGGTGGTCTCGGGCGCGCGCGAGACCAAGAAGCAGATGCTGCTCTACACCGTCGCGCTCTGGCCGGTGGCGCTGGCGCCGACGCTGCTCCATGCCGCGAGCTGGTTCTATGGCGCGCCGGCGCTCGCGCTTTGCGCGGTCTTCACTCTCTGCGCGGTCCGCGTGATGCGCGATCCGGGCGAGCGCGCCGCCAAGCAGATGTTCGGCTTTTCGCTGCTTTATCTCTTCCTGTTGTTCGCGTTGCTGGTCGCCGACCGCGCGTTGGGTTTTGCGGTGGCCTCGTGAGCTCTTGGGCGATGGATCCCGAAGACAAGCGGCGACGCGCGAAGAACCTGGCGCTGCTGGGCGTCCTCGTGGCGCTGGTGGTGCTGCTCTACGTCATCACCGTGGTCCGTCTCGGGGCGCAGCTGTGAACGCCGCAAGCAAAAAACCGCCCGGCACGCAACGGAAAGGCCTGACCGCCGGTGCGCTGCTCGGCATCGTCGCGGCGATGTCGGTGCTGGTCGCCTTCTCGGTGCCGCTCTATCGCCTGTTCTGTGCCGCGACCGGCTATAACGGCACCACGCAGCGCGCCACCGAGGTCGCAAGCGAGATCGTTAAGGACCGCACCATCACCATCCGTTTCGATGCGAATGTCGCGCCCGGGCTCGACTGGGAATTCCGGCCAGAGCAACGCTCGGTCCAGGTCCATCCCGGCGAGACCAAGGTCATCGCCTACAAAGCCTTCAATATGAGCAAGCAGCCGGTGACCGGCACGGCGACGTTCAACGTCACGCCGTCGAAAGCGGGTCTCTATTTCGACAAGCTGCAATGCTTCTGCTTCACCGCGCAGCATCTTGCGCCGGGCCAGAGCGCCGATCTCGCGGTGCAGTTCTTCGTCGATCCGGATATCGCGAAGGACCATGACGAAGACGACGTCGATACGATCACGCTGAGCTACACCATGTTCCGCGCCAAGGATGCCGACAAACCCGTCCAATCCTCGGCGCTTACCGCCAACACCAACTCGATCAATTGAGCCGTGCGAGCAAGCCATGACGACTGAGCCCCTCGAGCCCGAACATTTCGACTATCACGGCCACCATCATCCCTATCACCTGGTCGATCCGAGCTTCTGGCCGATCATCGGCTCGGTTTGCGCCGGTGCCCTCACCGGCGGCGCCGTCTGGTGGATGCATGGCGGCGCCTGGTGGGTCATGGCGCTCGGCTTCCTCGGCGTGCTCGCCATCATGTTCGTGTGGTGGCGCGACGTCATCCGTGAGGCGGTCTTCGGCGGCTTCCACAATCCGGTCGTGCAGATCGGGCTGCGCTTCGGCATGGCGCTGTTCATCGCTTCGGAGGTGATGTTCTTCTCGGCCTTCTTCTGGGCCTATTTCAGCGCCGCGCTCTATCCAACCGCCGCCATGGGCGGGATGTGGCCGCCCAAAGGCATCCATCCCTTCGATCCTTTCGAAGTGCCGTTCCTCAACACGCTGATCCTCTTGACCTCAGGCACGACGGTCACCTGGGCGCATCACGCGCTGCTCGAAAACAACCGCAAAGGCCTTATCCAAGGCCTCACCCTTACCGTGATCCTCGGCGTCTGCTTCACCTCGCTGCAAGCCTATGAGTACAGCCACGCCGCTTTCGGCTTCACGCAGGGCATCTATCCCTCGACCTTCTTCATGGCGACGGGCTTTCACGGCGCGCATGTCATCATCGGCACGACCTTCCTCTTCGTCTGCCTGATGCGCGCCATCAAAGGCCATTTCCGCCCCGATCATCATTTCGGCTTCGAGGCGGCGGCCTGGTACTGGCACTTCGTCGACGTCGTCTGGCTGTTCCTCTTCGTCTGCATCTATTGGTGGGGCAGCGCCGGCGTCTCTGTCGGCGAATAAGCGAATGGCCGAGGCGGATCGCTATCCGCCGGTTCCCGTGCTCGCGGCCGCCTTGCGCTGCCGCTGTCCGCGCTGCGGCGAGGGCAAGCTCTTCGAGGGTCTGCTGGCCGTCGCGCCGCGCTGCGCCGCCTGCGGCCTCGATCTCGCCGCGCAGGATGCCGGCGATGGGCCGGCGGTCTTCGTCGTTCTGATCCTCGGCGCGCTGGTGGTCGGTCTCGCGATCCTCATCGAGATCAAATTCGCGCCGCCTTTTTGGGTGCATATCATCCTCTGGACCCCGGTCGTGATCGGCGGCGCGATCGCCTTGCTGCGGCCGCTCAAGGCCTGGCTCATCGCGATGCAGTACCGCCACCATCTGCTGGGAGACGCGTGATCTACCTCCGTCGTCATTGCGAGCGAAGCGAAGTAATCCATGGACCGCCCGTGTCGGCCTGGATTGCTTCGTCGCTGCGCTCCTGGCAATGACGATCGTAGAAAAGCGTCGAAGCCTCCTCTGGCCCAGCCTCTGGTCCGCGCTCGGCCTGTTGCTGCTGTTGGGTCTCGGCACCTGGCAGGTGCAGCGCCTCCACTGGAAGGAAGGGCTGATCGCCGAGCGCAACGCCGCGCTCGGCGTGGCGCCGGTGCCGCTGCCGAAGACACTCGATGACGCGCGGGCGCTCGAATTCCATCCCGTGCGCGCCACAGGCGAATACCTCAACGATCACGAGCTCTATTTCGACGCGCAGTCGCTGAGCGGCGCGGCCGGCTTCCATATCATCACGCCGTTCCGCTTGGGCGATGGCACGATCATCCTCATCGATCGCGGCTTCGTGCCGACCGATCGCAAGACGGCGGCGACGCGCGAAAGAGGCGAGATCGCCGGCCCGACGACGGTGGCCGGCTTGCTGCGCGTGCCCGAGCCGCCGGGCTGGTTCACGCCCGCCAACGAGCCGCAAAAGAATTCCTGGTTCTCGATCGATCTCGCCGCCATGGCGCAGGCGGCGGGTGTCGGCAGCGCGCTGCCTTTTTATATCGATGCCGACAAGACGCCGGTGCCGGGCGGCTGGCCGCAAGGCGGGCAGACGATCACCGATCTGCCCAACAACCATCTGCAATATGCGATGACGTGGTATGCCTTGGCGGTGGCGCTGGTCGCGATCTATATCCGTTTCGCCCTTCGCCGCCGGAGCAATGCATGACCGCCGCCAGTCCCTATGCCACGCTCGAAGCCCGCTTCCGCCGCCTCGGCGCGCTCGGCGAGGCGCAGGCGGTGCTCCATTGGGATATGGCGACGCAGATGCCCGATGGCGGCGCCGAGGCGCGCGCCGAGCAGCTCGCGACCTTGAAGCTCATCCGCCACGATCTGCTCGCCGATCCGGCGTTGCCCGATCTCTTAGCGGGCGCCGAGGCGCAGAACGATCTCGATCCGTGGCAGCGCGCCAATCTGGGCGAGATGCGGCGCTCCTGGCTGCATGCGACCGCCGTGCCGGCCGATCTCGTCGAGGCCTCCTCGAAAGCCGATTCCGCCTGCGAGATGGTGTGGCGCCAGGCGCGCCCGGCGAATGATTTCGCGCGCGTGCTGCCGGCGCTGCAGAAGGTGCTCGATCTTACGCGTCAGGTCGCGGCGGTAAAAGCGGCGAAGCTCGGCGTCAGCCCTTACGACGCGCTTCTCGATCAATACGAGCCGGGCGGCAGCAGCGCCGCCATCGATCGCGTTTTCGAGCCTTTCGCCGCGCGTCTGCCGGCGCTCATCGATGAGGCGCTGGCGGCGCAGGCCAAACACCCGGCGCCGCTTGCACCGCGAGGTCCGTTCCCGATCGCGAAGCAGCGCGAAGCCGGTGTGAAGCTGATGGAATATATCGGTTTCGACTTCGATCACGGCCGACTCGATGTCAGCGCGCATCCGTTTTCCGGCGGCACGCCCGATGACGTGCGCATCACGACGCGCTACGAGGAAAGCGATTTCCATCGCGCGCTGCAGGGTGTGCTGCACGAGACCGGCCATGCCATGTATGAGCGCGGCCTGCCCGAAGCCTGGCGCCGCCAGCCGGTCGGCCGAGCGCGCGGCATGAGTTTGCATGAGAGCCAATCGCTGCTCATCGAGATGCAGGTCTGCCGCTCGCGCGAATTCCAGGCCTTCGCCTCGCCCATCCTGCGCGCGGTGTTCGGCGCCGACGGCCCCGAATGGCAGGCGGACAATCTCTATCGCCTCGGCACGCGGGTCGCGCGCAGCCTCATCCGTGTCGATGCCGACGAGGTCACCTATCCGGCGCATGTCATCCTGCGCTATCGCCTCGAGAAGGCGCTGCTGTCGGGCGAGCTCGCGCTGAAGGATTTGCCCGGCGCCTGGAATGACGCCATGAAAGCGCTGCTCGGCATCGTGCCGCCCGACGATCGCCAGGGCTGCCTCCAGGACATCCATTGGTTCGAAGGCGCTTTCGGCTATTTCCCGACCTATACGCTCGGCGCGATGACCGCAGCGCAGCTTTTCGCCGCCGCGCGCCGCGCCGACCCGGGCATCGTGCCCGGGATCGCACGGGGCGAATTCGCGCCGCTGATGGCGTGGCTCCGCGCCAACGTCCACGGCAAGGCGTCGCGCTTCTCGACGGCGGAGATCATCACCCAGGCGACCGGCAAGCCGCTCGATCCCGCGGTGTTCGAGCGCCATCTCCGGGCGCGGTACATCGAAGGGTGATGAGCCCGCCGCGGGTTTAACTGGTGCGGAAATCCCTCTAAATTCGCCCCTTCCCAGAGGAGGCTCCCCTATGGCCCTGTTCGTTCTCATTGCCGAGTTGCAGGTAAAGCCCGAGACGGTCGAGAAATTCATCCCGCTGATCATGGCCAATGCCAATACCTCGGTGCATACCGAGAAGGGCTGCATGCAATTCGACGTGACGCAGCAGACTGACGATCCGACCAAATTCTCCCTATATGAGATCTATGCCGACCAGGCTGCGTTCGAGCTCCACGG
>DATNGE010000045.1:0-2946 GCA_035606035.1 Allostellaceae bacterium | reverse complement strand
AAGCACGGCGTCGAGCTCGAGATCGTCTCGTTCAACGGCTCCGCGCGCATGCATCAGGCGATGGTCGGCGGCAACATCGACATCGCGCTTGGCTCGGGCACGACAATGGTCGATATCGGCAAGGGCGAGCCGTCGCTGTGCATTGCGCAGACGCTCGGCCCGCCGGCCGATATCGCGATCATCGTGCCCTACGATTCGCCGATCAAATCGCCCGATGACATGCGCGGCAAGGTGACCGGCGTCGCCTCGACCGGCTCGGTCACCGAATGGGTGCTGTTCGAGCTGGCCCGGCAGAAGGGCTGGCCGATCAGCGACATGAAAACTGTCGGCCTCGGCGGTGTCGAGGCCGCGGTCGCGGCGATCCGCACCAAGCAGGTCGACGCCGTCGTCGGCGACGTCGCGGCCGGGCTTTTCCTCGAGCCGCAGAAGATCGGCCGCGTGCTGGTGCCGTGCTCGAGCTATATCGGCGACTTCATCATGCACGCGAATTACGCCTCGACCAAGGCGATGAGCGAGATGCCGGAAGCGGTCACC
Source organism: Allostellaceae bacterium (assembly GCA_035606035.1). Taxonomy (GTDB): domain Bacteria; phylum Pseudomonadota; class Alphaproteobacteria; order ATCC43930; family CGMCC-115725; genus CAIKMD01. Next base: position 2,412 of record DATNGE010000045.1, on the reverse strand, counting down.
GCGTTTTGCGCCGGCTGGTTCGAAGCCATCGCGCTGATGCAGAAGGACAAGGAGCAGACCGTGCGCATCGCGACGCCGATCATGAAATTCGATCCCAGCATCGTCAGCGAGAGCTACGACATCGTCGTGACCAAGATGTCGCGCACCGGGCGCTTCGATCCGAAGGGCCTTGCGACCCTCGCGCGCTCCTATGTCGAGATGAAGCAACTGCCGACCGAGCCGGACATGTCGAAATTCTATACGGAAAAATTCCTGCCGCAGTCGGCGTGAGCACAATGTCCATCACTTATCGGCCCGCACGCGCGGAAGAGCTGGCACGAGCCGAGGAGCTCGTCGCCGGGAGCATCAACGACTTGACGCTGCGTCATGGCTTCGGCCGCATGGCTTCGGCGCGACCGCCGCACTTCCATATCTTCTCGCTCAAGGACGATCCCGACGGCTTGTGGATCGCCGAGGACGGCAGCGACATCCTCGGCTTTGGTTTCAGCTGGGTGTGCGGCAGGCTCTGGTTCTTGTCCGAATTGTTCGTGGCGCCCGATCAACAAGGACGCGGTATCGGCAATGAATTGATGAGGCGCACGTTGGAGCACGGGCGCAAGGCGGGAGCCAGCGACAAGGTGCTGATCACCTTCGCGTTCAACAGGGTCTCGCAGGGACTCTACATTCGGCACGGTCTCTTTCCGCGGATTCCGCTTCATCTGGTCAGTGCGCCGCGCGAGGCTTGGACGGCGCTCGAGCACGCCCCCCCATTGGAAGCGGCCGTAATCGGGATGGGCGATCTGCCGGCCATTGCCACGATCGATGCCCATGCAATCGGCGTATCGCGCGAGAAGCATCATCGCTACCTCATCGGCGAGAGCGATCTGAAAGGTTTCCTGTTCCGCGACGGCAAGGCCACGATCGGCTACGCCTATATCAGCCCCGAGGGGCATGTCGGGCCGCTCGCGGTGAGCCAACCGGAAGTGATGGGGCCCGTCTTCGCCGCGGCCCTCGGGCGCGCGAGAGAGGCGGGCAGCGCGCAGGTTTCGGCGCTCATCCCCGGCGTCAGCGAAGCGGCGCTGGGCCTGGCGGTGGCGCAGGGCATGCGCATCGCCTTACCCATGATGGTGATGTCGTCGCGCGATTTCGGCGATTGGCGCTGCTATCTGCCGCGTAACCCCGGCTTCATGTGACGGGCGGCTATTTCGTCTCCGGCATCAGGATGGCGTAGCGCGTATCGACGATCGTCTTGGGGTCGAGCGCCGCCTTCATCAGGCGCTGCGCGCGATACCATTGGATCTGATGCGCGAGATCGGACATGACGACGCGGCCCTGGCCGTCGATATAGGGCACGGCGCGGTCGATCAGCGGCGCGGGAATGGCGGTGAATCTCGACAAGAGCTCGAGCATCGCCGGGGTTTGCGCATTGTCCTGGCGCGTGTCGTCGCGGCCGGCGAAAGCGTCGTGATAATCCTTGGAGCCGCGGCGGAAAGCGATCATGAAGCGGCGCACCATATCGCCGTCGACATCGGCATGCCTGCTCGAGGTGAAGGCGACCGCGCCCATCCAGCCGGGCACGAGATCGCTCGCCCAGCCGAGCCGCTTGATCGCGCCCCGGTCCAAGAGCGGCAGCGCCGGCGTCGCCGGCAGCACCGCGCTGTCGATCTGGCTGCCGCCGAGCGCGGTGATCACGTTGGGGATCGTGCTGAGTGGCCGGATCGACACGTCGGTCAAGGGGAATTTGTCTTTTTCGGCGAGGAGGCCGAGCGTGTATTGCAGGCTGGTGCCGATCTGCGTCACGCCGAAACTATGGCCGGGCAAAGCATGCGCGCTGGTAAGGCCGGCGTCATAGGCTTTGACCGAGCCGAGAAAGACGAGGTTGAAAAAGCCCGGATGCTCGATGGCGGACGACGCGAGAATTTGCATATGGCCTTGCGCCGCGAGCGTATAGAACGCGGCGCTGAGACCGGAGACCCCGAAATCCACATCGCCCGAGGCGAGCGCCACCGCCATCGGCTCGGCGCTCTCGAAAAAGACCATGTCGGCGTCGAGGCCCTGCTCCTTGAAATAGCCGCGCTCGATCGCGATCGGCACGGAAGGATAGGAAAGGAGCTTGGTGAGCGCGATCTTGATGGATTCAGCGTTAGCGGGCACGATGCTGACTCCCAACATCATTGCGAGCGCAGCGAAGCAATCCAGGGCAGAGCGTGAAACTCTGGATTGCTTCGTCGCGCGAAGCGCCCCTCGCAATGACGATTTGGCAAACATCGTATGCTACTTGCCCGCCACCTTGGTGAGCGCGTAGCGGCTATCGATGAGCTGGCTCACATCGATATCGGCTTTCATCAGGTTCTGCGATTTGTACCAGGCGATCTGATCGGCGACGCTCGCCGCGTCGATGCGGCCTTCGGGATCGACATAGGGGATCGCCTT
>DATNGE010000044.1:0-23112 GCA_035606035.1 Allostellaceae bacterium | reverse complement strand
GAAGCGGGTGAGCGGACTTCATCCGCCGGCTAGGTCCGCGACCGAAACCGCTTCGCCGTCGATCCCCTCATTGGATTTGCGGCGCAAGCGGTCGCCAATCCTTGCCGCGAGGAAGGCGTCGAACAAGAGGGCGAGCAGCATGCTGACGACCCACCACCAGATAGCCTCACGCAAGAACACATACGCAGCCGCGTAAATCGTTCCCAACCCAAAACCCGCAACGCTCTGCTCGAGCACGAGACGCAAGAACGGGCTCCACATCAGGAACAAGATCGCGCCGGTCAGCAGCTTGAGGCGACGGCGCGCCGCGACGCTCGATGTCGCGCGCCACAGCTCCGGAAGAACGGGAAGAATGAAGAGGAAATAGATGTTGCGATAGGGTGCGTTCTCCGCAGTGAAGAAACAGCCGAGGAGCAACGCACAGCCGATCAGCATGAGGTTGCAGTCGCGCGACGGCAAAGCTTGCATCGCGTCCCGAATTTCGCCGCGCCGCGCGAGGGTGTAACCATAGGCTGCGGCGAGTGATGCGAGCACGAGTTCGCCGAGGCGCGCAAGGAACGCGGCGTTCGGTGCGAGAAGCTGCGCGAGACCCTGCGGGAGATTGATCGCGCTGAAAGTCGTCGGAAACGGTCGCAGGTCGATATTGTGGAGCGCCCGCACGAGCGTCGCACCTTCGCTCCAAACGAAAAGCGCCCCGACGGCGAGGAGCGCGGCAGCCAGGGGCAGGAGGAAGCGCCGCCGTTCGCGCAGAGCGAGAAGCAGCATGATGCCCGGATAGTATTTAACCAGCGCGGCGAGGGTGATGAGCCCGTACCCGAAGCTGCGCCAAGCCGGCCCGCGCACCGACCACGCCGCGACGACGATGGCGATGACAAAGACCGCGAGGTCCAGATTGGCGCGCTCGAGCGCCATCACGACGGCGCTCGACAAGAGCGCCGCGATCATCACCGCGACCGCGCTCCAGCTTTTCGCGCGTGGCAGGAAGAACACGCAGCCGAGGAAAATGAGATCCAGGATCAGCCCGGCCCTCATCGTCATGCTCGTGTCGATGCCGAGGGAGGCGGTCACCAGCCAGAAAGGCGAGTAATCGAGGGTTCGGCCAAGAATGTCGCAGGGATTGCTGGCGATGACGTCGATGCCGCGACGGTGGCATTCGGCCGTCGCCAAGATTCCGTGCATGTCGAGAAACGGAAAGTCCCACGGGTGAAACCCCATTGCCGACAATATCCCGCGATAGGCAGCGGTATTGCCCGATAGGAAGAGTGCCGCCAGGGCTAAAAAAGCGGCGGCCAGTATGCCGCCGGGGATATAGCGATGGAGCTTGGCGCCGCGCATGGTCGGTGGGCGATGGTGAGCGCTTGAAAAAGCTGGAGCGGGTGAAGGGAATCGAACCCTCGTCGTAAGCTTGGGAAGCTTCTGCTCTACCATTGAGCTACACCCGCGCGCCTTGATTTATACCCGTTCGGCGACGATGCTCGCAAGGCGAAGCGCGTCTCGCGGGGGAAGGAATGACGTCGCCAGCCGGCCTCTCGGTCATCGGTTTTGCTTTGCTGCTCGGGCTATCGCTGTTCTTCGGCCTCGCCTTCGAGGAATTCAACATCCGCTCCGGATTGAAGCGCCCGGGCGGCGTGCGCACCTTTCCGCTGCTGGCGCTGACCGGCGGCCTCCTCTACCTCATCGACGCGCAGCGCTTCCTGCCGCTCGTTGCGGGGCTTGTCATCCTCGGCGCTTGGCTGGCGATCGCTTACGGGCAGCAATTGCGCGACAGCGAGGCCGAGCAGCGCAGCGTCGAACTCGTCGCACCGGTCTGCGCGGTGCTCGCTTATTTGACCGGACCCGTCGCGCTCGCTTTGCCGCCCTGGGTCGCGGTGGCGGTCACGGTGGCGGCGGTGTTGCTGCTCACCGCGCGCGAGCGGCTGCATGCGCTCGCCCAGCGCGTCGAGATGGGCGAAATCGTCACCACCGCGAAGTTCCTCATCTTGACCGGCATCGTCCTGCCGCTTTTGCCGAACGAGCCGGTGACGACGCTGACCGCGATCACACCCTACAAAGCCTGGCTCGCATTGCTCGCAGTCTGCACGCTTTCTTATGCGAGCTATCTGCTGCAGCGCTTTCTCGCCCCGGCCGACAGCGACCTCGCGGTCGCGCTGCTTGGCGGGCTCTATTCCTCGACCGCGACCACCGTGGTTCTGGCGCGTGGCGCGAAGGCGCAGCCGCCAGGCGGCGCGCTCGCGCAGGCGGGCATGATGCTCGCGACGTCCGTCATGTATCTGCGCATCCTCGCCATCATTGCCGTCTTTGATGCCGGGCTGGCGCGAAGCCTCGCGCCGGTGATGGGGACGCTGTTCGCAATCGGCGCGGTCTCCGCGGCCCTGCAATATCGCGGCGCCTCCCGCCGGCGCATGGCGGTGGTTGCCGCGGCGCCGCGCAATCCGCTGGAGATCAGTGCCGCGGCGCTCTTCGCGTTGCTCTTCGTCGCGGTCTCGATTGCGACGGAATGGGCGCGGACGCATTTCGGCGCCGCCGGCGTCGATACGCTTGCCGCGGTGGTCGGCTTCACCGACATCGATCCCTTCGTCTTGAGCATCGCGCAAGGCGGCAGCCGCGCGCTGCCGGTGCCGATCGCCGCCACTGCGATCCTCATCGCCATTGCCTCGAACAATGTCTTGAAAGCGAGCTACGCCGTCGGTTTTGCCGGCTGGCGCGCGAGCCGCAACGCCGCCGCGGTGCTGGTCGGGCTCGGTCTCGCTGGTGTTGTTGCGGGTATCGTCTTCCGCGGCGCTTTCTGACAGTCAGGCGCTGGCAATGAACTCGCGCATCGAGCTCGCTTCGCCCTCGACCTCGTCGATGCGGTGCTTCACCACGTCGCCGATGCTGACGATGCCGGCGAGCGCGCCGCGATCGACCACCGGCAGATGGCGGATGCGCTTGTCCGTCATCAGCGCGGCGAGATCGGCGACCGAATCATCGCGCCGGCAGGTGATCACATGGCGGCTCATCAGATCGGCGACAGCAAGATCGAGCGTCGCCGCGCCGTGATCGGCGAGCGCCGTCACGACATCGCGTTCCGAGAGGATGCCGTCGACCGACGCGCCGTCGCGGCTCACCACCAGCGCGCCGACCGCGTGACGCCGGAGGAGCGCGACCGCCGTGGCGATGCGCGCTTCGGGCGCGATCGTGGTCACGCTTCGTCCCTTACTGCGTAGAATCGCTTCAACATTCATGGCCGTCTCCTTTGTGCTCTCGCACGGCCTAGGCTTTTTTAAAAGGCGTTTGCCGCCCTTTTTTCACGCGCTCTCTGGCGCCGCCCCGCGCCGTCCTTCAGATAGCTATAAGATAAACCCAAAGCGGCACGGGCCAAAGCCCAAAGCTCAGGCCGGGTTCGGGTCCCTTCGGGTGATCGTGCGGCGCACAATTCTGCGCTATTCTGGGCAAAGACAGTTGGAGGCCTTCATGACCGAGCCCACCAAGATTAACGATCAGTTGAGCGTCGCCGGGCAAATCTCGCTCGACGACCTGGCCGCGTTCAAAGCCGCCGGCTACACGACTATCATCAATAACCGGCCTGACGACGAGCAGCCGGGCCAGCTCGACCATAAGACGGCCGAGGCCGAAGCGAAGAAGCAGGGCCTCGCCTACGTCTATCAGCCGATCGTCTCCTCGGCGATCTCGCGCAAAGATGTGCATGATTTTCAGGCGCATCTCTTGCGCGAAGGCAAGCCGATCGTCGCGCATTGTCGCAGCGGCACGCGTTGCTATCTGATGTACGCGCTGGCGCGCGTGCTGAATGACGGGGCGAGCCCGCTGGCGCTGGTCGCCGAGGCCGCGTCCAAGGGCTACGACATCCGCGCGCTGCCGATGCTCGCGGAGCGGCTGCAGGCCGAGAAGTAAGCAGCCTAAAAATTAGACGAGTGGGTGGAGCGGGCGATGGCGAAGAGCGGGCGGCCGAACTTCCTCTTCTTCATCGCCGATCAGCTGCGCTTCGACCATCTCGGCTGCTACGGCAATGGGATCGTCAAGACGCCGAATATCGACGCGCTCGCTGCAAAGGCGTGGGTCAACGACAATTTCTACGTCGCATGCCCGATCTGCATGCCGAACCGCGCCACCTTGCTGACCGGGCGCATGCCCTCGCTTCATGGCGTGCGCCATAACGGCATCCCGCTGGCGCTCGATGCGACCACCTTCACCGATCAATTGCGCCGCGCCGGCTATCGCACCGGCATTGTCGGCAAGGGCCATTTCCAGAATATGACGGGCAATCCGCCGCAATGGCCGGTCGATCCCAAGGACCGGCTGCCGGTCGAGGCGCGCGCCGATCACGGCGGCCGCTACGATCAGGAATGGGCGCCGGCCTGGCGCGACAATCCCGATTTCGATCTCGATTATCCCTTCTACGGCTTCGAGACGGTCGATCTCACGGTCGAGCATGGCGACGATCTGCAAGGCCATTACCGCCGCTGGGTCAATCAGAAGACGCCAGACGCGGACAAGCTGATCGGTAAAAAGAATGCGCTGCCCGCGCCGGAATACGAGTTGACGCGCGTCAATCAGGCGTGGCGCACGAAGCTGCCGCCGACACTTCATCCGACCGGCTATTGCGCCGAGCGCACGATCGCGCGGCTCGAGCAATTTGCGCAGGACGATGCACCTTTCTTTCTCATGTGCTCTTTCGCCGATCCGCATCATCCCTTCACGCCGCCCGGCGAATATTGGGGCATGTACAAGCCGGAAGAGGTCGAGCTGCCGCTCTCGTTCCGAGCGCAGAGCGATCGCCTGCCGCCGCATGTGCAATGGCTGCATCAGCAGCGCGACAATGACCGCGCGGTGAAATCGACGCCGATGCTCTTTGCCGCGAGCGAACGCGAGACGCGCGAGGCGATCGCGCTCAATTACGGCCTCATCAGCTTCATCGATTACGGCATCGGCCGCGTACTCGACAAGCTCGCCACTTTGGGCCTCGCCGATAATACGGTGGTGATCTTCACCGCCGATCACGGCGACTATATGGGCGATCACCAATTGTTGCTCAAAGGCCCGATCCATTATCGCTCGATCACGCAGGTGCCGTTCATCTGGCGCGATCCGCAAGGGCCGCGCGCGAAACGCAGCGGCGCTTTCGCCGGCACGATCGATCTCGCGCCGACGATCCTCGAGCGCGCGCAAGTGCAGCGCTTCAACGGCATCCAGGGCAAGAATCTCCTGCCGCTGATCGCGGGCGGCGCGGCGCCTTATCAAGAGGTGCTGATCGAGGAGGAGGGTCAGCGTCTCGGCATCGGCCTGCCGACGCGCGCGCGGGTGAGGAGCCTCGTTACCGAGCGCTATCGCCTGACCCTTTATGACGGCGTCGAATGGGGCGAGCTTTACGACCGCGAGAACGACACCGACGAGAGCTTCAATCTCTGGAACGAGCCGGGCGCGCAGGCGCTGCGCGGCGAGATGCTGCTGCGCCTCGCGAAGAAGATGCTCGAATACACCGAGACCAGCCCCAACCCGACCGCGGTGGCTTAGGGCTCATTCTCTCACGTCGTCATTGCGCGGAGGCCCAATGGGCCAACCAATCGGCTTCAGTGCGTCCGCTGCTCCCAGCCCGTATAGGTGAGAGTTTCGCCGTGGCTTGTCGTGCACACCTCGCTTCGGCTTTGTCCCCGGCCCGCGCCTTCCAACGGCAAATTGCCGGTAATCGGACGACCGTTCCGAGGCCGCATGCTGTAGTGAACCGACACCGGCACGCTGCAGAGATTGGAGAAGCGCAAACATTTGCAGTCCTTCGTGCCGGCGGGATCATCGGTGCACTGGCTCGGCGTGGCTTCGCCCGGCTGCACGCAAGCTCGCAGCGGTACGGCGGGAGCTCGTTTCGCCGCATCGGCGGCAGCCCTTTGGGCGAGCGTCGCGGCGAGTTGGCGTGCCTTCGCCTCTTCACCCGCATCGGGAATCTGGTGGAGAAGATCGGCGGCCTGGTTCTCAAGCCGTGCCGCCGTTGCGAAATCATCCTGCGAGGCCGCCGTGACGGCTTGATCGTTGAGCGCGCGCACCCGCGGCCATATCTCGGCGCCACGCAGCGTCTCGGGCCGCGGACACGGAATGATATTTTCGGGTATCGCGCCGCGCTGTAATTGGGTTTGAGTCAGTGTCTGACTTCCGCACGCATTGCTAAAGGTCGCGATGCCCCGACCTTCGTCGACATCCGTATGGACCCAGGTCCCGTGGATGATCTGATCCCCGCTCGCCGCGGAAGCGGTTTCCCCCTGCAACCCGCCAAACAGAATGACCGAGACGGCGAATGGCAGAGCGAGTCGCTTGAGACCGCCAAAGGCGATTTGTATGGATGCCGGCATTGCCCCCTCAACGCATACGTTGTGTGGGGTCTCGCTCGGCGAGCCGCCTTTATGGCAAGGCTTCCGGGTCGCGGACCCCGCGTGCCGCAATACATAGCAGAAATGAAAATGAATTCGCCAGAGCGGTGTGGCGTTTAGGGGCGCCGAGATAAACGCCGAGATAAAGAAGTCTGAGCGCCCGCCGAGTAAGGTGCGCTATCCCCGCCACCGCGTCAGCCGCTTCTCGAGCCATTCCGAGATCGCGAAGATCAGCAGCACGAAGACCATGATGACGATGACCAGCGCCAGGATCAGCGCGGCGTTGTAGGTGCTCTGCGCGAAGGAGAGGAGATAGCCGAGGCCCTTGGTCGCCGCGACGAATTCACCGACCACGGCGCCGGTGAAGGCGAAGCCGACCGCGACTTTGAGATTGCCCAGCACCCAGGCGGTGACCGAGGGCAGATAGACTTCGCGCAGCAAGGTGCCGCGTCCGCCGCCCAAGGTGATGACGCGCTCGACCAGCTTGCGGTCGACCTGGCGGATGCCGGTATAGACCGTGAAGAAGATCAGCACCGCGACCAGCATGAAAGAGAGCGCGACCTTGCTGGCGAGCCCGATGCCGAGCCAGATGACGAAGAGCGGCGCCAGGACGACGCGCGGCACGGCGTTGAGCAAGATCATCACCGGCTCCAAGAGCTCCGCGATCACCGGCAGGATCGCCGCCGCCGCGCCGAGGATCACGCCGACGATGACGCCGATCGCGAGCCCGCCCAGCGCCGCCGAGAAAGTCGCGGCGAGATGCGGCCAGATCGTGCCCGTGCCGAAGAGCTGCACCAGCGCCGCCCAGATCTTCAAGGGCGAGGGCATGTAAAGCGGGTTGAGCCAGCCGGCATCGGCCGCCCACTGCCAGACGATCAGCAGCACGGCGAGGCCGATGAGCTGGCGCGTCAAAGGCCGATCGAAAATCCGGCCCATTGATCGTCCTTTCCCGGCTCGCCGACGACTTCGCGCGAGAGGTTCTGCCAGATGCGCTCGAGGAGCGGCCCGAATTCCGGATGGGTGCGCGCTTTGATGATGTCGCGCGGACGCGGAATCGGCACCGGATATTGCCCGGCGATCCGCGCCTTGGGCCCGCGCGAGAGGAGATAGACCATGTCGGAGAGCGCAAGCGCTTCTTCGAGGTCGTGCGTCACCAGCAGCACGCTCATATGCCGCTCCTCGACGAGCTTCAGCAAATCCTGCGACAGCCGCGCGCGCGTGATCGCATCGAGTGCCGAGAACGGCTCGTCCATCAGCAAGAGTTGCGGCTCGAGCGCCAAGACCTGCGCCAGCGCGACGCGTTTGCGTTGCCCGCCCGACAATTCGCGCGGATAGCGATGGCCGAGGCCGTGCAAGCCGAGATGCCCGAGCCATTCCTCGGCGCGCTTCAGCGCCTCGTCACGCGCGATGCCGCGCAGCCGGAGGCCGAGCGCGACATTCTCCGCTGCGCGCCGCCACGGCAGCAGCGCGTCGTCCTGGAAGAGGAAGCCGACCTCGCGCTTGTCGACCGTGAGATGCACCTTGCCGGCGGACGGTTCTTGCAAGCCGATGATCGCACGCAGGATCGTGCTCTTGCCCGATCCTGAGGGGCCGACGAGGGCGACGAATTCGCCTTCCTCGACCTCCATGCCGACGCCTTCGAGGACAGGCGTCTCGCCATAGGACAGCGCGAGATCGGAAACGCGGAGCATCTACGAAGATTGAGAGATCGCGCTGAGACCCCTCTCCCTAGCCCTCCCCCTCAAGGGGGGAGGGGAATGAGTCATGCGAGCGTGAGAGATGTTGATGAGGTTGCTTCGCGTCTCAGCAACGACAGCCCCTCCCCCCTTGAGGGGGAGGGCTGGGGAGGGGGGTGCGAAGCGGCACGAACGCATCAAGTGAGCGCGCTGCGTTCGCATCGCCGGCAACTCAGCCGGCGAAAGCGGTGTCGTAGAGTCCCGAAGTGTCGGTGCCGGCGGGCAGCAGGCCGGCGATGGTGAGCGATTGCGCGACGCGATCCTCGGCGCTGCGATCCATCGCGGTGCTGGTCGGATAAAGCGAGGCGCGATACTTGCCGAGGATCTCGCGCATCTGGCCGAGATCGGCGCCGGTCGTCATCTCGGGCGGCAGCGCTTTGACGAGATCATCCGGCGTCACCTGCTGCACGGCGGCGAGGGCGCTTTGCATTCCCTTGACCAGCGCTTTGATCTCGTCCTTGCGTTTCTCGATCTCCGAGGCGCGCACGGCTATGCCCATGAATTCGTAATTGCCGCCGAGATATTTCTGCGCGTCGGCGCTTTGCATCGCGTTGACCAGCACCTTGCCGCCGGCCTGCTCGATCAAGGTCAGCGCCGGCTCCTGCACCATCCCCGCATCCATCTGGCCCTGGCGTAGCGCCTCGAGAAGGTTGGTGCCGACGGTCGCGAACTGGACTTTCGAGGCATCGGCGCCGCCCTGCTTCAAGAGAAACAGCGTCAGCGCGTGGTCGGCATTGCCGAGGCCCGAGATGCCGACCGTCTTGCCTTCGAGATCCTTGACCGAATTGATCTTCGAGGCATCCTTCGGCGCGACCGCCAGCGCGAAAAGGGGCAGCTTGCCGGTCGAGGCAATGCGCCTCACCGCGGCGCCATGCGCATAGGCCTGGAGCGCGACATCGAGCGCGGTCGCGGCGTAATCGACCGCGCCACCGACAAGGGCCTGCATCGCCGCCGAGCCGCCGCGCATATAGACGAGCTCGACCTCGAGCCCTTCCTTCTGGAAATGCCCGTTATGCGTCGCGACGACGTAGGGGATGATGCAGAGGAGCTGCGAGCAGAAGGCGAGCTTGATCGGCTTGCCCGCCGCGCGCGCGGGGTTGGCGCCCAAGATGCCGGCCAGGGCCGCGGCGCCTTTCAGCACGGTGCGGCGGCGCATGGTGATGCCGTCCCAGGCGACGGTGTTCGGATCGCAGCAGCTCATGGCGCGAGGTTAGCGCCGGCTAGGCGCGATTAGAAGCGGGTGTGAGGACCCTCACCCTCCCAATCGCTAGCGCGATTGGGCCCCTCCCTCTCCCGTGTATACGGGAGAGGGGCTCCTTAGCCTCGCCAACGAGGCCCCTCGCCCGCGAAGCGGGAGAGGGAGGGGCCCATGCGAAGCATGGGAGGGTGAGGGTGCTCAGCCCTCGTCCCAGCGCGGCGTATAGCCGGCCCATTCGACCATACGGTCGGCATCGCCGCCAAGCTTGTCGATGGCGGCGCGGTCCTCGGGCGCGAGATGGAAGTCGAAGATGTCGATATTCGCGGCGGCATGCTCGCGCCGTCCGGCTTTGGGGATGGCGGAGACTTTGTCCTGATCCAAGAGCCAGCGCAACGCAACCTGGCCCGGGGATTTGCCGTATTTCTTTCCGATCGCGGTCAGCACGGGGTCGCGAAACACGCGGCCACGCGCCACCGGCGCATAAGCCGTGAGCATCAACCCATAGCGCCGCATCGCCTCGAGCAGCCGGCGCTGCGGCAGGAAAGGATGATATTCGACCTGATTGCAGACGATATCGGCGCCATGGCGCTCGATGGTCTCGCGCAGCAAGGCGGTGGTGAAATTGCTCACCCCGATCGTGCGCGTCTTGCCCGCTTCGCGGAGGCGGGTCAGCGCTTCCAGCGTCTCGCCCAAGGGGATCCCGGCATTCGGCCAATGGATCAACAGCAGGTCGACCTGGTCGAGGCCGAGGCGGCGTAGGCTTTCCTCATGCGAGCGGCGGACATCGGCTTTGCGCAGGTTGCTGGGCGCGATCTTGGTGGTCAGGAAGATCTCGCTGCGCGGCAGGCCGCTATCGCGAATGGCCCGCCCGATCTCGGCCTCATTGCCGTAAATCTGGGCCGTATCAAGGTGGCGGTAACCAATATCGAGGACCATGCGCGTGGCCTGGTAGGCGGCCTGGCCGGACAGGGCCCAGGTGCCGAAGCCCAGAGCTGGCACGGTCACGTCTTTGACGGTGATGGTGTCCATAGCGTCCTTCCGTTCCGGGCTGCGCTGGTTTGTGCGATGCCGAAAGGCTTGCACGGGAATCACTTATGCTCAATGGTGGAGATGTGAGAGAGGTTCGGCGATTTTGACCTCGGGGGACGGATGTTTCGCGCGCCTGTGCGCGACGCTGGCGCTGCTCGGCGGGCTGAATGCTGCCGGCGTGGTGCCCGCCTTTGCGGCGGATGCGTCCGATCCGGAAGCCCCTGCCGTGATGGCGACCCCGGCGCTCCCGGACACGCCGTCTGACCTGCCATCGATAGCTCCGGCACCCGATTCTGCTCCCGGCGCCGCGCCTCATCCCAATTCGGCGCCGGGTTCTGCTGCCATCAGTCCAAGCCTGGCCGCGCCGAAAGCCGCGCCGCTCAGAACCCCACCCGCCGCCGTGTTGGTGCCGCGTGCAGCGCCAGCCCCCGGCACACCCGAAGCCGCCCTTCAGACCGCGCTCTCAAGCGGCGATCCGCTGGTGCTGGCCGGCCGCAGCCTCGACAAGGCGGTGCTCGCCAAGGTTTACGATGCGCGGGGCTTCCAGTCGGTCTGGACAGAGGCGCGTCAGCAATCCTTGCAGCGGGCGCTCGAGGAAGCGCCCTCGCATGGGCTCGATCCGCGCAGCTACGAGGTCAAGGCGACACAGCCGGCGGCGCGCGAGCTGCTGCTGACCGACGCGTTCTTGCGCTACGCCTCGGCCTTGACGCGCGGCCAGGTCAATCCCCAGGATTTCGAGAGCGATTGGCGCGTCGATCTGCCGGCTTTTGATGCCAGCAAGGCGCTCACCGCCGCGGTCAATGGCGATGTCGCCACCGTGCTCGCCGCGCTCGCGCCGCATGAGCCCGAATATGAGCGGCTGCGCGACGCGCTTCGCCGCTATGTCGCATACGATCCGAAGGCCTGGCGCGCGCTGTCCTCGCCGGTCACGGTGCAACTCGGCGACCATGGCGAGATCGTCCAGGCGCTGCGCGAGCGGCTGATCGCCGAAGGCTATTTCGATGCGGCGTCGATGCCGGAAGATCCGTCGGCCTTCGACCAGACGCTCGCCGATGCGATGAAGAAATTCCAGGCGGCGCATGGCCTGCCGGTCGACGGCTCGGTCGGCCGACTGACGCTCGCCGCGCTCAATGTCGCGCCGGCGGTGCGCGCGCGGCAGATCCGCTGGAATCTCGAGCGCTGGCGCTCGCTGCCACGGATCGATGCGCCATCGCGCATCGAAGTGAACGTGCCCGCCGCGCAGGCTGTGCTGTTTGCCGATGGCGAGCCGGTGCGCGTGATGCGCACCATTGTCGGCGCGGTAATCCATCCGACGCCGGTATTGCGCGCGCGGATGCGCTCGGTGCTGCTCAATCCGCCCTGGCTGGTGCCGAACTCGATCATCGAAAAGGAAATCCGCCCCGCGCTGAAACGCGATCCGAAATATTTGCAGCGCCAGAACATGGTGTATCAGGAAGTCGATGGCGGCCGGGTCCTCGAACAGCTGCCGGGGCCGAAGAACTCGCTCGGCCAGGTGAAGTTCGAGATGCCGAATCCCGACGATATCTATATGCACGACACGCCCGAGCAGCGGATCTTCGGGCTGTCGCGACGCTATGTCAGCCATGGCTGCATCCGCGTCGAGGATCCGCGCGAGCTCGCCCGTATCCTGCTCGATTCCGACGAATGGTCGCGCGAAGCGATCGACGCGGCGATCGCCACCGGCGAGACGCAGCGGGTGGCGCTGACGAAGAGTCTGCCGGTCTACGTGCTCTATTGGACCGCGTTCGTCGATCCGGACGGCACTGTCGAATTCCGCGACGACATCTATGGCCGCGACAAGCGCCTCGCCGAGGCGCTGGCCGCACAGGCTGCTGCCGATCATCTCGCTGACACCGGGGAGAAGGGGCGCAGCGGGTGAGTTTCATTGTGATTGATTAGTCGGGGGTTATGAGGATGAAAGCGACCAAGCGCCATACGCGGCGCAATTTCCTCGTGCTGGCGGGGGCCAGCGCGGCCGGCGCTATCGCAGTGCCCGGCTTTCCCATGCCGGCTATCGCCTTGCCGATCGCGCCTTACAAACGCTCGCTCGCTTTCCGCAACCTGCGCACCGGCGACAAGCTCGATATCGTCTATTGGGCGGAGGGGCGCTACCTCCCCGAGGCGAGCCGCGAGATCGCGCGGGTGATGCGCGACGGGCGCAATGACGAGGTCCATTCGATCGATCATCGCCTGGTCGAGCTGATGGCGCGGCTCAAGGCGAGTTTGCGCAGCAGCCAACCGATCCAGGTGGTGTGCGGGTATCGCTCGCCCGAGACCAACGAGATGTTGCGCGAGACGACGGAAGGCGTCGCGGCTAACAGCCTGCACATGTACGGCGAAGCCGTCGATCTGCGCGTCATCGACCGGCCGCTCCATTACGTCCATCGCGTCGCGGTCGGTTTGAAAGCGGGCGGCGTCGGCTATTATCCCCATTCGAACTTCGTTCACGTCGATGTCGGACCGGTTCGCTATTGGTAACGGCCGCTGCTGAGTAACGGGCGCTGCCGGCGGGCCCCGGCATCGAGCATCCGTCTCAGGAGTTGAGAAGAATCATGGCCGATGCCACGCCGATCAAAGTGCTCGCGCTCTCCGGCAGCCTCCGGAAGGGCTCCTATAACACGATGCTGCTGCACGCCGCGGAAGAACTCGCGCCCGCGGGCATGAGCATCAACATCTACGATCTCGCGCCGATCCCGATGTACAACGACGATGTCCGCTTGGGGCCCGGCTATCCGCCGGTCGTGCAGGATTTCCGCAACGCCATCGCGGCGCATGACGCGATCCTCTTCGCCTCGCCGGAATACAATTATTCAGTTTCGGGCGTGTTGAAGAACGCGATCGACTGGGCCTCGCGCGCGCCGAACATGCCGTTCGATGGCAAGACCGGCGCCGTGTTCGGCGCCAGCGGCGGCGTCCTCGGCACGGCGCGCAGCCAGCGCGATCTGCGCTGGATCATGTCTGGCCTCAATGTCTACATGGTCAACCTGCCGCATGTTTACGTCGGCAGCGCGGCCCAGAAATTCGCTGACGGCAAGCTGACCGATCAGGGCGCGCGCGATTTCATCAAGCAGCTCTTGGAAAATCTCCGTGACCTGACGCTGAAGTTCAAAGCGAAATAGCCGCGAGCAGCCGTACGGCACGGTCCAGCGGCGGGTGAAGCTGATGAGACCGGGGGCCGATCGGACATGTCGCACCGGGAGGTCGAAGGCAAAGCCATGAAGATTTTGATTGTTGGCGGCGGGATCTCCGGTCTGGTTCTGTCGATCGCGCTCCGGCGCCGGGGCGCTGCCGTCGATCTCGTCGAACTTCAACCCCAATGGAATGTTCTCGGCACCGGTCTCAGCTTAACCGGCCCGACGCTGCGGGCGCTTTCCTCCATTGGCATCGTTGACCAGTGCATCGACGTGGCGTTCGGCTTCGACAGGGTCATGTTCTGCGATGCCAAAGGGTCCCGAATCGCCGACTTGCCCATGCCTCGTCTCGCGGGTCCAGATCGCCCCGCGACGATTGCCATCGGCCGCCCGGCGCTGCACGAGGTGTTGCTGCGCAATGCGCGAAACCTTGGCGCGGCGATCAGCTTGGGAACGACGATCGCCTCGTTGAAACAGGAGGTCGGCGCCGTTGTCGTCGAATTTTCAAACGGCGGAACCGGGATATACGACGTCGTCGTCGGATGCGACGGCGCGCACTCGCCGTTGCGCCAAATGGTCTTCACCAGCGTACCGTCCGAGGATTTCACGGGACTGGCGGTGTGGCGGGCGAGCATGCCGCGGCCGTCCGAAGTCGACTGCATGCAGGTATTCTACGCGCCGCGCAGCAAGGGCGGCGTCAACCCGCATTCGCGCGAGGAGATGTTCTTGTTTCTCGTCGAGCAGGCTCCCGAAGGCCGGCGGATCCCGCCCGAGCAACTTCCCGAAGTCCTGCGCGATCTGCTCGAAGACTATAGCGGGGACGTCATGAACTACGTCCGCGAGCATGTGACCGATCCGGCGCGCATCGATTATCGCGGCATGAGCGCATTCCTGCTGCCGCCGCCTTGGCATCGCGGCCGGGTCGTCATCATCGGCGACGCCGCTCACACCACTACCCCCCATCTCGCGACCGGTGCGGGGATCGCGATCGAAGATGCAGTCGTGCTGGCGGAGCTTTTGGCCACCGGTCGCGCGCCCGCCGACGTATTCGATGCGTTTGTGGCGCGCCGTTTCGAGCGCTGCCGCCTGGTCGTGGAAACCGCCGTGAGGCTCGGCGAGATGGAGAAAGACCCGACGATCCCCATCCAGGCTCATTTCGATCTGATGGCGGCCACCTTCAAGCAATTGGCACAGCCGATCTAGCGCGTGAACGGGACCGCGTCCGGTTTCGAGACGACCGCGGACGATGGGGAGGCAAGCAGCAATGTCGGAAAATCCGATCGTCGGCTTCCAGATAAGCCGGAACGACATCTCTTATCTCGGGCATGATCTGCAGCGCCCGGAATGTATTCTGGCCGAACCCGACGGCTCGCTGTGGACGGCCGATGCCCGCGGCGGAGTCGTCCATATCCGTCCCGACGGTTCGCAGCGTCTGATTACGCAGCAAGTGATGGCGCGGTTCTCCGAGGCGGGCTCGGACGAGGAGCGCTACACCACGGGCACGCTGCCCAACGGCCTGGCCTTCGCCCGAAATGGCGACATCGTCATTTCCAATTTCGGCACCGATCGTCTGGAGATCATGACCCGATCGGGCGAAACGCGCGTCCTCGTCGACCGGCTGGACGGCGAGCCTATCGGCAAGGTCAATTTCGTGTTGCGCGATTCCAAGGATCGGCTGTGGATCACGGTCTCCACGCGAATCGGGAATTGGATGAAGGCCATCAGCCCGAATGTGCGCGACGGCTTCGTTGCGCTCTATGACAGAGGACAACTGCGGATCGTCGCGGACGGCTTCGCTTTCACCAATGAAATCCGTCTCGATGCCCGCGAAGAATGGCTTTATGTCGTCGAGACGTGCGGCCGAAGGATCACGCGTCTGCGCGTCGCATCCGACGGATCTTTGAGCCGGCGCGAGACCTTCGGCCCCGCCGATCATGGCGCCTTCATCGACGGGATCGCCTTCGACGCGTTCGGCAATCTGTGGGGCACGCATGTGTTCGCCGATCGGATATTCGCGATCACGCCCGAGGGAGATCTCCACATCCTGCTGGATGACGGCGACGTCGCAGCGAACCAGCGCCTCGACCAGGCTTTTGCCCGAGATCAAGTCACCCCTGAGTTGCTGCTCTCCTGCGGTGGGACGATTGCGCCCTGGTTCGCCAGCGTGACGTTTGGTGGTCCGGACCTCAGCACCGTCTATGTCGGAAGCCTCCGCGGCACGCGTATCCCTTACTTCCGGTCTTCGATCGCCGGAGCGCCCATGGCTCATTGGCGCTGACAGAAGGCAGACGGCAAACCGGTCTAGGGCACGAGCACGGCGGCGCCGGTGAGGCGGCCGTCGCGCAGATCGGCCAGCGCCTCATTGGCCTCAGCCAGCGGATAGGCCTTCGTCACCGTGCGCACCGGGATGGTCGGCGCGAGGGCAAGGAATTCCTCGCCATCCTGGCGCGTCAGGTTCGCAACCGAGCGGATGACGCGCTCTTCCCATAAGAGGCTATAGGGAAAGCGCGGGATGTCGCTCATGTGAATGCCGGCGCAAACGATGGTGCCGCCCTTTGCCGTCGCCGCCAGCGCCGCTGGCACGAGCGCGCCGACCGGCGCGAAGATCAGCGCCGCATCGAGCGCTGCGGGCGGCTTCGCGCTCGAGCCGCCGGCCCATTCGGCGCCGAGGCTCAACGCGAATTCCTGGCCGTCGCTGTCCTCGTCGCGGGTGAAGGCGAAGACGCGCTGCCCGCGATGGCGCGCCGCTTGCGCGACGATATGCGCCGCCGCGCCGAAGCCGTAGATGCCGACCCGCTCGGCCGCGCCGGCGAGGCGCAGCGCGCGATAGCCGATGAGGCCGGCGCAGAGGAGCGGCGCCGCGCCGATATCGTCGATGCCGGGCGGCAGCGGGAAGCAATAGCGCGCGTCGGCGACGGCATGATCGGCGTAGCCGCCATCGATCGTGTAGCCGGTGAAACGCGCGCGATCGCAAAGATTTTCGCGGCCGCTGCGGCAATAGACGCATTGCCCGCAGGTGAAGCCAAGCCAAGGCACGCCGATGCGTGTCCCCGGCTGCAAGCCGCTCACGCCGGTGCCGACAGCTTCGACGTAGCCGACGATCTCATGCCCCGGAATGAGCGGCAGCTTCGGTGCGCTCAGCTCGCCATCGACGATGTGCAGATCGGTGCGACAGACGCCGCAAGCGGCAACCCGCAGCAGCACCTGTTGCGGGCCGGGCCGCAGCCCGGGCACCTGCTCATCGAGGCTCAGCCTTTGATGCGCCGCCGCGAGCCGCATTGCGCGCATCGCGGCGTTCCCTACGGCGTGTTGCCGCGCAGCGATGCCGGATGGCCGGGCAGCTTGAACGCGCCGACCGACATCAGCTTCTCGCCTTGCAGCCGCAAGATCGCGAGCTCGCCGTCGTTGAAGCCGCCGACATAGAGGAAGCGTCCGTCGGGGCTGAAGGTGATGCCCTCGGCGCCGCCATGGATCAGCGTGTCGCCGACCTTGCGCACTTTCTTGCCCTCGATCTTCAACAACACCACCAGCGAGTGATCGTGGTGATAGAACGCAGACCGCGCCGCGCCGGTGCCGTTCAAGAGAAGCGATGCGGCATAACCGCCGACCGGGCTGACCGCGAGGCCTTCGGGGCCGTCGCCGACCGCCACCTGATCGATAACGCGGGCCGGGTTGACGCTGAGATCGATCACCGAGAGTGTATCGACCTGGCCGTCCGATGCGCCGGAGCCTTGATTATTGACGAGAGCGAGCTTGCCGTCGGGCGTGATCTGCACATTGTAGGGAAAGATCCCGGTCGTCATTGTGTAGCCGGTATCGCTGAGCCCGTCCTCGCCCATGGCCAGCACGGCCACTTTGTTGACGCGGCTCAGCGTGACCAGCGCGTGCTTGCCGTCGGGCGCGATCGCGACCGCGGTCGGCTCGGCATCGGGCGTTTTCAGCGGCACGCTGCCGGCATATGTGACGCTCTTGCCGGCAATGCGCAGCAGCGCGACCGCATTCTCGGCCCGCTCGGCGACGAGCGCGAAGGTGCCCGCGTGGTCGATCGCCATACCCGAGGGTTGCTTGCCGACTTTCAACGTCGCGACGAGCTGCGGCGGGCTCGCCGTCAGATCGACGACATAGATTTCGTCATCCGGCACGGTCTTGTAGCCGTTGCCGCCGTCGCTCACCGAATCGACCGCGTTGGCGATCAGCGCGAGGCGATCGTCGGGGGTGATCGCGAGATTGGTCGGCGGCCCGTGAATCGAGTTCTTCAGCGGCAAGGTCGCGAGGATCTTCGGCTCGACGCGGTTGCGGATATCGATGATCGAGACCGTGTCCTTGCCCGGCGCCAGCTCGATCATCTTGCCGTTCTCGTCGTAGCCGCGCTTCTCATCGTGACCCGAGACGAGATATTGCGCGCGCGCCGCCGTTGCATGGCAGGCGAGCGCGAGACCAAGGCCGAGGACGAGCCTTTTCCTCATGGGCGGGGAGTTTGCCACGATCGCCGCCGCCGCGTCACCCCTGGAGTTGGAGATCACCGTCGCTATACTCGAAACGCCGCGCGCCGGGTTTGAAGCGATCATGACGATAGACACGACGATCGACGTCGAGCATTTCGGGAAAATCTCCGTCCATCATCGCTCCTGTCCCTCCTGCGGGCGCGACAACGACGATGTCGCGCCCAGCCGCTACTCGCATGCGCCGTGGTCGATCAGAGAATGCGCCGATTGCGGCTTTGTCTATATCGATCAAGCGCCGCGCTATGAGGTGCAGGTCGACACGATGGCGTGGGAGCGCACCACGAAAGTCGAGGAAGCGCGCCGCGCCGAAATTCGCCCGATCTCCTACAAGATGAGTAAATTCACGCGCTTTCGCATGCATGTGTTGCCGAAGCGAACGATGCTCGGCTTCATCGAGGCGGCGGCGCCTCACGGCAACGTTATCGATCTTGGCTGCGGCGACGGCCATGCCATGGCGGGATTTCCGGAGCGCTTCACGCCCTTCGGCATCGAGATTTCGGCCGAGCTGGCGCGCGCGGCGGACCGCGCGTTTCGCGCGCGCGGCGGCGCCGCCGTCAACGCCCCCTGTGTCGAGGGCTTGCGCGGCTTCCCCAAGAATTTTTTTGTCGCCGCGAGTCTGCGCTCCTATCTCGAGCACGAAGCCGAGCCGCTCGCTGTGCTCGAGGGCTTGCGCGACGTCCTGAAGCCGGAGGGTCTCGCCGTGGTCAAAGTGCCGAATTACGGCTCGATCAATCGCCGCGTCATGGGCCGGCGCTGGTGCGGCTTCCGCTATCCCGATCATCTGAACTATTTCACGCCGAAGACGCTCGCCGCGATGGCGCAAAAAGCGGGCTTCGGCACGTCCTTCGGCATGACCGGGCGCTTGCCGACGAGCGACAATATGTGGGCGGTGCTGAAGAAGCGGGGTTAGCGCGCGTCGCGTTTCGCGCGTCCCATCGAGACGCTATGATGGGGCACCATGCCGGCCAAGCGAAATCCGCTCAATCTCAATCCGCTGCAATTGAAGACGCTGACTTTGCTGCAAGCGCTATCGCGCTTGCCCGATCATGCGAAGGAGCAAAGCGAAGGCGTGCTGGTCGCCAACATGCCGCCGCCGCACGGCGATCATTTCCATCTTGGCGATGCCGTGGTCGCGACGCGCGATGCCTCGGGCCTGTTCAACGAGGCCGCCTGGGTCGCGCTCGAGCGCAAGGGGCTCATCAAATCGCATTTCCCGGATTCGGCGCTGCTGACGCGCGCCGGCCAGGACTACGAGACCGGCCTCGCCGAGGCGATCATCCATCACGCCGATCACCACGAGCACTGACGAAGGTTACCAGCGCAGCTGATCGAGCGCCGCGATCGGATGCGCGCCGGCAGCCTTTGCCGCTGTCGCGATGCGCCGGGGATCGGGGTGCTGGCCTTCGGCGCAGCCGAATTCCTCGTAGTGGATGCCGCCCGCGACGACGATCGCATCGATGCCGGCGGCATTGGCGCCGGCGATATCGGTGCGCAGCGAATCGCCGATGGCGAGGATGCGTTTGGGATTATCGATGCCCATCAGCGCCAGCGCCTGCTTGTAGACGCCGGGATAAGGCTTGCCATGCCAGCGCACCTTGCCGCCGAGCGCCTCGTAGCGCTGCGCGATCGCGCCGGCGCAGATCGCGCGCCGGCCGAGATGATGGACGACGAGATCGGGATTGGCGCAGACCATCGGCAGATCGCGGCGGCGCGCCGATTGCAGCATGTCCTCGTAACGCTCGACGCTCTCATCCCAGCCCCAGGGGCCGGTGTTGTGGATGAACGCGGCGTCCGCGATATCGTCGACGCGCTCGATATCGAGTCCGTCGAGCACGTCGCTCTCGCGCGACGGCGCGATGTGATAGCAGGTCCGGCCGAGCGCGGCGTGGAAATCGTCGTCGCGGCGCTTCAGATGCTGCCAGGTCTCTTCGCCCGAGGTGTGGATCGCGTCATAGAGCTCGCGCGCGACGCCGACCTCGGCGAGGCGCTTCGACACCGGCACGGCGCGGCGCGGCGCGTTGGAAAGGACGAGCATCTTCTTGCCGTGCGCGCGCAGCTGCTGCAGCGTCTCGAGGACGAAGGGAAAGGGCTTGGCGCCGTCGTGGAGCACGCCCCACACATCGAGGATCACGCCGTCATATTTCTCGATGATGCCGCCGATGCCGGCGAGCACCCGGATCTCAGAGGCCCCTCGCTCAGAGGCCATGCGGCGTCGTCGAGGGCAGGTGCGCGTCGGCGCCGACCGCGGCGCCGATCGAGGTGAAGCCGTCGCGCGCCAGCAGCGCCGCGAGCTCCTGCTTGATGCGCTGGACGAGGCCGGGCCCGCGGAAGACCAGTGCGCTATAGAGCTGCACCAGCGAGGCGCCGGCGCGGATCTTCTTATAGGCATCGCCGCCCGAGGCGATGCCGCCGACACCGACGATCGGCAGCTTGCCGCTGGTGAGGCGATACATATCGGCGAGCAGCGCCGTCGATGGCGCAAAGAGCGGCGCGCCGCTGAGACCGCCGGGCTCATGCGCGACGGGACTCCTCAGGGTGCTTGGGCGCGCCACGGTGGTGTTCGCGACGATGAGCCCGTCGATCCCGGAGGAGAGCGCCGCCTCGGCGAGATCGACGCGTTCGTCGTGGCTGAGATCTGGGGCGATCTTCAAGAGCAGCGGCGGCAGATGGCGCAAGCCGGCCTTGCCGCGCGCATCCATCAGCCGCCCGATCAGCCGCGTCACCACGTTCTTGCGCTGCAGATCGCGCAGCCCCGGCGTGTTGGGCGAGGAGATGTTGACGGTCAGATAATCGACCAGCGGCGCGAGCACGCGCACGCCTTCGACGTAATCGCCGATATCGTCGAGCGTGTCGCGATTCTTGCCGATATTGGCGCCGATGAAGCCGGGGCGATGGCGGCGCGATGCGAGGCGCCGCGCCGCCGCCTCGACGCCGCCGCTGTTGAAGCCGAGGCGATTGATGACGGCCTGGTCCTCGGCCAAGCGGAAGAGCCGCGGCTTGGGGTTGCCCTTCTGCGGCAGCGGCGTGATCGTGCCGCATTCGACGAAGCCGAAGCCGAATGCCAGCATCGCATCCGGCACTTGCGCGTCCTTGTCGAAGCCGGCAGCGAGGCCGACCGGATTGGCAATGCGCTGGCCCCACAGCCGCACTTCGAGCGCCGCCGGATCGCGCGCGGCGGCTTGCGGCGCGAAACCCAGCGCCAGCGCGCGAATCGTCGCGCGATGCGCCGCCTCGGGCGGCAGGAGACGCATCAGGGGCAGGGCAAGATCGAACACGGCGGACATGCGGAAACGCTAGAACAAGATTCGGCAGATTGGAACGGGGCACTTTCGATTCCCTCGTCCCGATGGGACGGTTGTCCCGTCCGCGACAAGGCGCGGCGAACCCTCTATATCTTTTTCCCGTGCCGCTCAGCGAAACCTCGCCTCACGCCGTCGCGGGCTCGGTCGTCCTGCCGGACGCGCCGGCGCTCGTCGCCGGCTTCGCGCAAGCCGCCTGGCTCACGCCCGATGGCGAGGTCGAAACCGTCACGCTCGCCGAGGCAGCGCGCCGCGCCAAAGCGACTCCGCCGTTTCTTTGTCATGCGCGCGCGACGGCGCGGCGACTCGGCACCAGCTCTTTCGCGGCGCTCGATCTCTTGGAGCTCTTCGCGTTCGTCTATCCGGCGAAATTCTGCCTGCCGACGCCGCGCGGTCTCGCGGCGGCGCTCGGCCTCGCCGCGCCGAAAGGCATCGAGGCCGAGGCGCTGACGCTGATCGACGCGGCGCGGGCGCTGCTCGCGCGTCTGAACGCGGCCGGCGACAACGAGGCGCGCGCGATCGCCGCGGCGATGGCGAAAGGCGGCTGGGGCTGGGGCCCGGCGGTGCTCGCGGCCTTGCCCGAAGGCGATCCCGGCCGGGCGGGCAACGGCCTCGCGCAATGGCGCAAGCTCACCGATTGGCAGGATCACGCGCCCGAGCCGCCACCCGGCAATTTCCCGGTCGAGGAAAGCGAAGCGCGCACGCGCCTCGCCGAGCTCCTCGGCGCCGATGCCGAGCCGCGGCCGCAGCAATCGGATTACGCCGCCGCGGTCAGCGCCGCTTTCCGGCCGCGCGATCTGCCGGAGGCGCCGCGTCTCGTCCTCGCCGAAGCCGGCACCGGCGTCGGCAAGACCTTGGGTTATGTCGCGCCGGCGAGCATCTGGGCCGAGAAGAACGAAGGGGCGGTGTGGATCTCAACCTTCACCCGCAACCTGCAGCATCAGATCGCCGGCGAGCTCGGCCGGCTCTATCCCGACCCCGCCGAGCGCAACCGCCGCGTCGTCTTGCGCAAGGGCCGCGAGAATTATCTCTGCCTCCTCAATTACGAGGAAAGCGTCGCGCAAGTGCCGATGCGCGCTTACGACGCCGTCGTGCTCGGGCTGATGGCGCGGTGGATGGGCGCGACGCGCGATGGCGACATGGTCGGCGGCGATCTGCCGGGCTGGCTGCCGGAATTGATGGGCCGGGCGCAGACCGTCGCGCTCGCCGATCGCCGCGGCGAATGCATCCATTCCGCTTGTCCGCATTACCATCGCTGCTTCATCGAGAAGAGCGTGCGCCGCGCGCGGCGCGCGCGCCTCGTCGTCGCCAATCATGCGCTGGTGATGATCCAGGCGGCGCTCGGCGGGCTCGACGACGCCTATCTGCCGACGCGCTACGTCTTCGATGAAGGTCACCATCTTTTTGAGGCGGCCGACAATGCATTCTCGGCCGCGCTCTCGGGCCAGGAAGGCGCCGAGCTGCGGCGCTGGCTCTTGGGCAATGAAGGCCGCGGCCGCTCGCGGGCGCGCGGCTTGAAGCGGCGTATCGAGGACCTCGTCCAAGAGGACGAGGTCGCGGGCAAGGCGCTCGATGAGATCCAGATGGCGGCGCGCGTGTTGCCGGGCGAGGGCTGGTCGCAGCGTCTGCAGGAGGGCCGGCCGCTCGGCGCGTTCGAGGCTTTTCTCGGCTTGGTGCGGCAACAGGTGCTGGCGCGCGCCCCCGACGGCGAGCATGGCTACAGCATCGAGACCGAGCTCAGGCCGTGCCTCGATCAATTGCCCGGCGCGGCGCAAACCCTCGCCGAGAAGCTGCGCGCGCTCGAAGCGCCGATCGCGGTGCTCGGCAAGCGGCTCGC
>DATNGE010000043.1:0-3867 GCA_035606035.1 Allostellaceae bacterium | reverse complement strand
CGATGCCAGCGCGGATGGGTCGGGTCTTCCATAGTTTCAAAGGGCATTGCCAAGCCTCCAAGGATGAAACCAGTGCGTAAACATTTTTACATTGCGGCTGCGAACGCAATCGGTTCATGATCGATTAGCTCCGTAAATCTGTTGAAACTTTTCCCGTCTGGCGACGGCTTTGTAAATTTGTAAATCTCGTAAGGTAAGACCCAATGGCGCTGAACAAAGTGATCCTCGGCAACCGCATCCGCCGATTGCGGCAGGAACGGTCGCTGTCACAGAAGCAAATGGCGGAACAGCTCGGGATCAGTGCGAGCTATCTCAATCTCATCGAGCATGACGAGCGGCCCGCGACAGTGGCGCTGATTCTGAAGCTCGGCCAGGTGTTCAAAGTCGACCTGCACGAGCTTTCCGACAGCGGCGAGCGCCAGCTCGCGCTGCGGCTCCAGGAGGTGTTCGCCGATGCGGGTCTGCCCGCGAGCGAAGTGAGCGCCGTCGAGATCCGGAAACTCGTCGCCGCCGCGCCCGCGGCGGGCAAGGCGATCGTGGCGCTGCATCGCGCTTGGCATACGGCGCGCGAGGATGCGCAGACCTTGCAAATCGATCTTCCGAGCGGCCGCACGCAGCGGGTGGTGCTGCCGGCCGAAGAGGTGCGCGATTTCTTCGAGGCGCATGGCAACCACTTTCCCGCGGTCGAGGCCGCCGCCGAAGCCGCGGCGCTGCCCCGGCCGGCTCTCGGACAAGCGCTCGCCGATCGCCTCGCGCAGCGCCACGGGGTCAGCGTCGACATTGCATCGCTCGAGGCCATGGCCGGCGCGCTGATGCAATTCGATCCGCGAGCACGGCGCCTCGTCCTGTCGGAAGGGCTGCCGCGCCCGAGCCGCTATTTCCACATGGCCTATCAGCTGGGGCTGATCGAGGCGCAGGCGGAAATCGAGGACATCCTCGCGGCGGCAAAGCTCTCCTCGCCGGAAGCCGCGATGCTCTGCCGCATCGGTCTCGCGAATTATTTTGCCGGCGCAATCCTAATGCCGTACGAGGCTTTTCTCGCGGAAGCGCGGGCGACGCGCTACGACATCGAGGCGCTGACCATGCGCTTCGACGTATCGTTCGAGCAGGCGGCGCATCGGTTATCGACCTTGCAGCGGCTCGGCAATGCCGGCGTGCCGTTCTTTTTCGTGCGCGCCGACATCGCCGGCAACATCAGCAAGCGCTTTTCCGCCGCCGGCTTCTACTTCTCGCGGTTCGGCGGCTCGTGCGCGCGCTTCGTCGTGCACGAAGCCTTCGGAACCCCGGGACGGATCTGCCGCCAGATCGCACGCCTGCCCGATGGCTCGACCTTCTTCGCCATCGCGCGCACCCTCGATCGCGGCAGCGGCGGGTTCAATATTCCCGTCTCGCATCACGCGGTCGGCCTCGGCTGCGAGATCGCCCGCGCGTCGGAGCTGGTTTATGCGGACGGGCTCGATCTCGCGCAGCTCGAGGCGGCGACCGAGATCGGCCTCGGCTGTCGCCTCTGCGAGCGTACCGCCTGCCGTCAGCGCGCCTTTCCGCCGCTGCAGCACCGCCTTGTCGTCGACGCGACCCTGAAAGGCCCGTCCGCCTACGCGTTCCGCAACCCGGGTTGAGGCGATCGCGCGGGCTTTGCCTAACTCTTCGTATACTCGGCTTCTGTTCACCCCACCGATGCGCCGGCTTTTGCCCGGCTGATGCCGAGGGCCAGGATGCGCTGCAGCAGGTTTGGGTAGTCGAGCCCGTCATAGCGCGCCGCGGTCGCGAACTCTTCGCTTTTCGCGATTTCGGGATTGGGATTGGCTTCGATGAAGTAGGGCGTGCCGTCGGCCGAGAGGCGAAAGTCGATACGCGCATAGCCATCGAGTCCCAAGGTTCGGTAGATGCGTTTCGCCGTGCGCTGAATGCGGGCGCTGACCTCCGGCGTGAGGCCTTTGGCCGGCCCGTCTTCGATGCCGACGCGTTCCTGGTAATCGGGATCGTGTTTGGCTTTTTCGGTGGCGATCTGCCGCGCACCCTGACCGCCCAAGCTGCCGAACTTCAATTCCCACACCGGCAGCACGCGCAGCCGGTTGTTGCCGAGCACGCCGACATAAAGCTCGCGTCCCTCGATGTACTGTTCGGCGATGGCGGCGGTGCCGAGCCGATCGTGCACGAAGGCGACGCGCTCGACGAGCTCCTCGTCCGTATCGACGATCGATGCTTGCGAGATGCCATAGGATCCATCCTCGCTCAGGCTCTTGACGATCAGCGGCAGGGCCAGGCGCGCGGGCCGGGTGACCTTGCGGCGCATGGGAAACACGGCAAAGGCCGGTACCGGTATCCGGCGATGGTGCACCAAGGTTTTGGACAGATCCTTGCCGCGCGCCAGGATCAGGCCGCGCGGGTTACACCCGGTATAGGGAATTTTCGCCAGCTCGAGATAGCTCGCGATGTGCTGGTCATAGGCGGACGTGTAGTGGAACTCCTCCAGCAAGGTGTAGACCACATGCGGCTTGAAGCTTTCGATCTCGTCGCGCAGCGGCTTGATTTCCTCCTGCACGCCGAGCGGGCGAACGTCATGGCCAGCCGCCCGCAAGGTGCTGACGACGTCGAATTCGGTTTTCCAGTCGTTGATCTCGCGCGCGCTGTAGCCATCCGTCGAGTCGGGCGGCACGCAGTCCGGATGCATCAGCACGAGGACGCGCAGGCGTCTCATAGCGCGATCCATTTGCGCCGCGACGGACCGAAGAGCGCGTGCATCGTCTTGGCAGTCAGCAGGATGGCGAAGTTGATGACAAGCTTCCGTTCGGAGCCGGGGGCACGGAGTTCGAGTTCGCGGCAGCGCAAGATCATATCATCGAGAACGGCGTCGAGTGTCAGCTGATTCTCGCCGGTCCAGCGCGCGACCATCTGCCTGACTTGCGCGCGGTGCCGCCGGATGAAGACCGCCGCCGGCTGCGCCCGCCGATGTCGTGGATCGGCGGAGAAGAGATGCAAGAGATCGCGATCGTAGGTCTTCGGCGGTTTGAAGGCGTAGAACGCCTGCATTTTCTCATAGTGCTCGCCCAGCGTTTGGCGGAGCTCGGACAGCGGATCGATACGCTCGCGCGTCACGGCCGGGGGCCGCTTCCCGGCGATCTCGCGCATCAGCTCGTCGATATATTCGAGCTTCTTCAGCGCCGGCCAGCCGGCATAACGCGTCCGCCAGTCCGACCGCGGCCGCAACCACACCGCAAAGGTTTCGGCGAAATCCTCGTCCGGATGGCTCTGCGCGTACCAGCGCCGCAGATGCTGGACATAGCGCCGGCTGGCCGGATTGGGCCGGTAATAAAGCGGGTAGTGTTTCGAAGACGGTCCGAACAATTGCTGCCAGCGCCGGCGGCGGTGCAATTGAAAGGCGTGCTGCACGGCATGGCCGGCCTCGTGACGGAGAATGGCCATGCACGCGGACCAGGTGCCGCCTTCCACGTCGAGCATCATTTTCTTCTCGAGTTTCATCAGGCGGGGATGGGCGAGATAGAATGGGATGGCTATGCCGGGCACATCCGCTGGACTAAACCATTCGCTCGATATCCATGCGTGTGGTCGCAGCCGGATGCTCCGCGCCTGAAGCTCCTCATTTAGAGTGCCGAGACAATCCTCGAGCCAAGTGTCTTCGATCGTAACCCTCAGACTGCTGAGGCGTTGCTTGAGCAACTGCTCATCCGACAGCTTCTCCCAAGTATATTTCCGACGACGCGGCATGGTCATCCATAAATCATAAAACTCAGTACTTGGATGGTGTCACAGGAAGCTGCTGGCAACAACCGCCGAGTCTTCGCGGCGTGCGGTTGTTCAAGTGCGCCGCGCCGGCTTTGGGTTCATAAGCGGACGTGAGGTTTC
>DATNGE010000042.1:0-7446 GCA_035606035.1 Allostellaceae bacterium | reverse complement strand
ACGACACCGGCGAGACGCCGCCGCAGCCGGTGAAGATCCATGCCAAGATCACCGTGAAGCAAGGCGCGATGACGATCGACCTGTCGCAATGCTCGAAAGAGCGGCCGCACGGGCCGAATTGCCGTTCCCTCGCCGGTGCGCGCATCGCCTATAAGGCGATCACCCGGCCGGTCGATCCCGTCAACGAAGGCTCGTTCCGCGCGCTCGACATCATCCTGCCCGAAGGCAATTTCATGATGGCGCGCCATCCGATCCCGATGCAGGGCTGGAGCCTGATGCTGCCGACCGTCGCCGACACGATCGTCGCGGCGCTCGCCCCGGCGATGAAGGACAAGGCCCCCGCAGGCCATCACGCCGATCTTGGCGGCTCGGCTTTCTTCGGCTTCGATCCCAAGACCAAGCGCCGCTTCGTCCTGCAGAGTATCGATGGCGGCGGCTGGGGCGGCCGGCCGCACGAGGACGGCGAATCGGGCTCGGTCTCGATCTGCCAGGGCGATGTGCGCAACGGCGCGATCGAGGCGATCGAGCTGAAATGCCCGGTGATGGTCGAGAAGCGCGGCTTCCGCCAGGATTCGGGCGGCGCCGGCAAATATCGTGGCGGGCTCGGGATCGAATTCCAGGTGCGCAACTTCGTCGAAGGCCGGTGGAATCTCGGCAAGCCCTATCGCCAGGGCCTCGCCTCCTGGCCGCTGTGGGGCGGCGAGCCCGGCACGACGGCGGATTCGCTGATCCGCCGGCCGGGCGAGAACGAATTCCACGAGCTCTACGGCCATCGCTATCTCGTGCCGGCGGATACGCAGGTGCTGGCGCGGCGCTCGGGCGGCGGCGGCTGGGGCGATCCGCTCGAGCGCGACGCCGCGCTCGTGCGCTGGGACGTGATCGAGCAATATGTCTCGCGCGGCGCGGCGGAGAAGCAATACGGCGTCGTGCTGAAAGACGATCTGTCGCTCGATGCACCCGCGACCGAGGCGCTGCGCTCGAAGCTGCGCGACAATAAACGCAAGACCGCGCTGCCGACGCCGGTGATCGAAGACGGCGTCACGGCTTTGCGCACGGATCTCACCGTTTTCGCGACGCGTCCGGCACAGGCGGCCGAGTAGACCGACTCTCTATCATCGTCATCGCGAGGAGGTAGCGACGAAGCAATCCAGTGGTTGTTCTGGATTGCTTCGCTTCGCTCGCAATGACGATTTAGGGGGACAAGGACTAGGGGGTGCGTTCGAACCGCAAATAACCGAAGATCTCGTTGCCGGATTTGCCGCCGCGGTCGCTCGGGTGGTTGACGCCGTCCACCACCGGCACTTCGGCGAAATCGAACGGGCTGACGCCTTCGAGGCAGGCCGCGTTGATGCCGTAGAAGTTGGGGTTCGAGCGGCGGCGATGATGCGTGTAGATGCCGCATTTCGCGCAGAAATAATGTTCCGCGACGCGCGTGTTGAACTGGTAGAGCGTCAGCGCGTCTTGGCCCGCGAGCAACGTGAAATCGGCGAGCGGCACGCCGATCGCGATGGCACCGCGCATGCGGCAGAAGGAGCAGTTGCAGCGCGCGCCTTTGAGCCCGTCGGCCAAGCGCACGCGGAAGCGCACCGTGCCGCAATGGCAGGCGCCATTCATCTCGACCGGCTCAGCCATCGGCGGCCGCGCGCTTAAGCTTGTGCGGCTTGCTTCGCGGCGCTCCGCAGCTTGGCGAGATTGCCGCCCTTCATCACCGAGCCGGGCAGCGGATGGCCGACAACCTCTTCGGCCATATTCGCGCACTCGATCAGCTTGTCGAGATTGAGGTTGGTTTCGATGCCCATCTCCTGGCACATGAAGACGAGATCCTCGGTGCAGACATTGCCGGCCGCGCCTTTGTGGCCGGCGAAGGGGCAGCCGCCGAGACCGGCGACCGCGGCGTCGTAGCGCCGCACGCCCATCTCGAGGCCGGCGTACGCGTTCGCGATCCCCATGCCGCGCGTATCGTGGAGATGGAGCACGAGATCGAGATCGGGATAGCGCGACCACACCGCGTCGACGACGCGCTTGATCGAGGCGGGCGTCGCCCAGCCCATCGTGTCGGCAAGGGTGAGGCGCTTGAACGGCATGCCATTGTCGCGCGCCAGCTTGATGAGCGTGCCGGTCAGCTCGACGACGCGCTCGACCGGAATATCGCCTTCGAAATTGCAGCCGAAGGCCGCGCTGACAAGACCGCCTTCGAGCTGGATGCCGTGCTCCTTGTATTTCGCGATGGTGGTCGGCAGCCGCGCGATCAGCTCGTCGATCGAGACGTTCTGGTTGCGCTTCAGGAAAGCGTTCGAGGCCGAGAGGCTGATGCCGCCTTCGATGGTGAGCTTCTTGGTCGCGATGGCGCGCTCGAGGCCTTTGTCGTTGAGCCAGAGGCCGGTGAATTTGATGCCCTCGACCGGGACGATCCCTTTCACGACCTCTTCGGCATCGGCCATGTTCGGCACGCGCCGCGGATCGACAAACGAGACGGTCTGGATGTGTTTGAGGCCGGTCCCCGCCAGCGCGTTGATGAACTCGACCTTGCGCCCGGTCGGGATGATGTTCTTTTCGATCTGGAAGCCTTCGCGCGGGCCTTCCTCGCGAATGTCGACCGTTTTCGGCATGTCCGCCATGAGAGTTCCTCCTCGTTTGAGCTGCATCCTAGCGCGATGCAGCGCGCTGCCAAGCGCCCGATTGAGCGCATCGGCTGCCTAGCGCATGGGAAGAAGGGGCTTCTGTCCCGGCGGCAGCTGCATGTCGAAGGTCGCGAGGAGCGCCGCCGTGCCGGCGTAATTCCCCATCAGCGCGACGAGGTTGATGAGCCGCTCCGGCCCGAATTGCTTGACCGCGCGCGCATAGGTCGCGGCGCCGACCTTCTTGTTGCCATAGATCTCGCGGCCAAGCTGGATGACGATCGCGTCGGCCTCGGGGACGCCGCGCGGGATCTTGCGATGCTTCACGACATCGATGGTCGCGGCCGACACGCCTTCTTTCAGCGCCACGCTTTCATGCGCTGCCCATTCGAACTGGCTGTTGAATTCCCGCGCCGTGACGAGGATCGCCAGCTCGCGCACATGACCGTCGAAACCGGTTTCCGGACTGCGCAGGTAGCGATTGAGCGCGCTGTTGAGCTCGGAGACCTTCGGCGCGTGGAGCATGATGCCGCCCGGCCCGCGCAAGCCGGCGAGCGAGCCGCCGGTCGGCGAAGCGAGCTGGTCGTAGGTCTTCTGCCCGGCGGGAGCGAGATTTTCGCGCTTCACCAGCGGCAGGCGGTTGCCGGAATCGGGATAGATATCGGCCGGACCGCGGCTTTGCGCCATGCCCGGCGCGATCGCGATCATCATCACGGCCGCGGCAATCGCGGCCATCAATCCACGCGTCCTCATGATTCCCCCTATGGTGCGGTTTCGATCAGCTCTCGCGGTGATAGAAGCTCTTCTCGGTCGCGATAGCATTCATCGGAATGTCGTGCGGCAGCGGGTGGATCGTCGGCAGATGGCCGAGCTCGAAGCCGACGCCGAGACAGAACGGCCGCGGCGCCATCGCTTCAAGCGTGCGGTCGTAGAAACCGCCGCCATAGCCAAGGCGATAGCCGTCATCGTCGAAGCCGACCAGCGGCACGATCAGCATTTTCGGCTGAACCGCCGCGCCTTCGGCCGGATAGGGAATGTCGTAGACCCCGGAAGCCAGCTTGGTCGCGCGATTCCAATTCCGGAATTCCAGCGGCCGGCCTTTGCCGAGCACCACCGGCAGCGCGATGGTGAAGCCTTGCGCGATCAGGCGATCGAGCACCGGCAGCACGTTGAATTCGCGCCGGAACGGCCAATAGGCGCCGATAAGACACGGCTCGACCTCATCGAGGCAGGTATCGATGCGGCGCGCGATCGCGGCATCGGCGTCGCGATGTTCCGCTTGCGCCAGCGCCATGCGCGCGTCGATCAGCTCATTGCGCTTCGTTTTGCGCCAAGCGAGGATTTCCGCGCGTTCCATGTCGCGCGTTACTCCACCTAAACGTCACCCCCGCGAAAGCGGGGGTCCAGACAAACCACTGGATGCCCGCTTTCGCGGGCATGACGGGAAAAAAATAGCAAGCGTTGTTCGAACATTCGCCTATGACAGGCCGATGATCTGCCCGGCCTCGTTGACGTAAATCTGCTCGGCCGAGGGCACCCGCGGCAGGCCGGGCATGGTCATGATGTCGCCGCAGATCGCGACGACGAATTCGGCCCCGGCCGATAGGCGCACTTCGCGGATCGGCAACTCGAAGCCCGAAGGCGCGCCATAGAGATCCCCATTGGAAGAGAAGCTGTACTGCGTCTTCGCCATGCAGATCGGCAGATTGCCGAAGCCCTGCTTCTCCATTTCGGCGAGCCGATCGGTGATCGCTTTCGGCGCGGCGACGTCGCCCGCGCGATAGATCTCTTTCGCGATCGTCTTGATCTTGTCGAGCAGCTTCATGTCGTCGGGGTAAAGCGGCTTATACGTGGCCTTGCCGCTATCCGCGACTTCGGCGACTGCCTTCGCCAAGCTTTCCGCGCCTTTGCCGCCATCGGCGAAATGGGTGCAGACAAACGCGCTCACGCCGTCGGCCTTGCAGCCATCGACGATCGCTTGCAGCTCGGCATCGGTATCGGTCGGGAAGCGATTGATGCAGACCACCGCCGGCACGCCGAATTTCTTGATGTTCTCGAGATGGCGGCGGAGATTGACGAGACCCTTCGCGACCGCCTCGACGTTCTCGGTGCCGAGATTGGCGCGCGCGACGCCGCCATGGAATTTAAGCGCGCGCGCCGTCGCGACGACGACGGCGGCGCTGGGCTTCAGCCCCGCCTTCCGGCATTTGATGTCGAAGAATTTCTCGGCGCCGAGATCGGCGCCGAAGCCGGCTTCGGTCACCACATAATCGACGAGCTTCAGCGCCAGCTTCGTCGCCGTCACCGAGTTGCAGCCATGGGCGATGTTCGCGAACGGCCCGCCATGGATGAAGGCAGGGTTGTTCTCCAGCGTCTGCACCAGATTCGGCTTGATCGCGTCCTTCAGCACCGCGGTCATCGCGCCGTCGGCCTTGAGCTGACTGGCGCGCACCGGCTGGCGGTCGCGGGTCTGCGCGACGATGATGTTGCCGATGCGGCGGCGCAAATCCTCCATCGAGGTCGAGAGGCAGAGGATCGCCATAATCTCAGAGGCGACGGTAATGTCGAAACCGTCTTCGCGCGGGAAGCCGTTGGCGACGCCGCCGAGCGAATCGACGATCGAGCGGAGCGCGCGGTCCTTCATATCCATGCAGCGCCGCCAGGTGATGCGGCGCGGGTCGATGCCGAGCTCGTTGCCCCAATAAACGTGGTTGTCGATCATGGCCGCGAGCAGATTGTTGGCGATGCCGATGGCGTGGAAGTCGCCGGTGAAATGCAGATTGATGTCGTCCATCGGCACGACCTGGCTGTAGCCGCCGCCGGCTGCGCCGCCCTTCATGCCAAAGCATGGCCCAAGGCTCGGCTCGCGCAGGCAGATCATTGCCTTCTTGCCGATGCGATTGAGGGCGTCGCCGAGACCCACGGTCGTCGTCGTCTTGCCTTCGCCGGCCGGCGTCGGGTTGATGGCGGTGACGAGGATCAGCTTGCCGTCGGGCTTGTTGGCGAGCGCATCCTTGACGAAATCCATCCCGATCTTGGCTTTGTAATGGCCGTAAGGCTCGAGCTGAGCGAGCGGAATGCCGAGGCGCTCGCGCCCGATATCGACGATCGGCCGCAGCTTGGCGGCCTGGGCGATTTCCCAATCGTTTTTCGGTTTGGCGGAGCTGTCGGCCATGGCTTTGCACCTGTTTTCTGGCGTGTGATGCCGTAACGCGCATCGAAGGAGGGCGATGCACGACCGTCAACTACAAATCGGCCCACGATTACGGTGGGCGCGTAAGTGGGCTACTTCGTGTTCACCCGCTTCGCCGCCTCTTTGATCAGGTCGAGCCCGTCATATTGACGCGCATCGAGATCGGCCTTGATGAGGCCGAGCTCGCGCTGGGTGTGGATGTTGCGCGAAACCGCGTCGATATCGGTGAGGCCGTTCGGATCGCGGTAATTGTCGGTCTTGGTGAAGAGCCAGCCCTGCATCACCGCCACCGGCACCTTGGTGAAATCGGAAGCGTATTTCACCGCCGCCTCTTGGTTCTTCGGGTCGAGATACCAGTGGATCGAGCGCACGTAGTCCTCGAGGAAATCGACCATCGCGGCGCGGTTCTTGTCGAGGAAGTCCTTATGCGAGACCCAGAAGGACAGCGCGACATGGCCCATCGCATCGGCGGTGGTGAAGAGCGTCCGCGAGATCGCGGCCTGCTCCGGGTTGCGCGACCACGGCAGGGTCGAGGGGATGAGATCGGCTTTGTGCTCTTCGAGCACTGATTTCATATTGGGGAAATTGATCTCGATGACGCTGAAGTCGCGCTTATCGATCATGCCGTGCTTCAGCATCTCGGCCTTCATGATCATATCGAGGCCGCCGCCGATGCCATTGGTGACCAGCACCTTGCCTTTGAGATCCTCGACCTTCTTGATCGGCCCGTCCTTCAGCACGGCAAAATCCGCCGTGCCGTAACCCTCGACGCCCCATTGGATCTCGTCGGCGATGATGCGCAGATCGTTCATCCCGGCATTCTCGACCGCGAGGCTGAACGACGAGAAGCCGAGCGCCGCGATATCGATCTGGCCGCTTTGCAGCGCCGTGATCTGCAGCGGCGAGCCTTGGAAATGGGTCGGCTCAACCGTGTAGGACTTGCCGTTGTGCTTCGCGATGTCATTGGTCGGGAAAAGGATCGGAACGAGCGAGGCGGGCGCCGCCACCCATCCCATGCGGATCTTCAGCGGATCGGCCTGCGCCGTGGCCGCATGGAGCGCGACGATCGCCACCGCGGCCGCGACAAGTGAATGAACACGCATTGGCATTTCCCTCCCGTGAGATTTCTGCGCGGAAACCTAACACAGCGAGTCCCGGGAAACTGCCACGAAACCGAAAGCGCCAAGAACCCTTGACATTCCGGATAAACGATATATCTTAAGATATGTTGATAGCTACATCATAAGGAGATATATGCATCATCATTTTGGAAAACCTGGGAAATTCGGCCGCCGGCATATGCGCGGGCAGCACCGCGGCCGGCACGGTTTCGGGCCCTTCGCGGCGGGATTCGCCGATGGGACCGGGATGGGCGGCGGTGGGTTTCGCACTGGCCGGAAGCTCGGCGCCGCCGATTTGCAGCTCGTCATCCTGGCGCTGCTCAAGGAAAAAGCGCGCCACGGCTATGAGATCATCAAGGCGCTCGAGGAACGCTCGGGCGGCTTTTACGTGCCGAGCCCAGGGATGGTCTATCCCGCCCTCACCTTCCTCGAGGAGACCGGGCTCGCGATCGTGTTCGAGAGCGAGGGCTCGAAAAAGCTCTACCGCATCACGCCGGAGGGCGAGGCGCAGTTG
>DATNGE010000041.1:0-12778 GCA_035606035.1 Allostellaceae bacterium | reverse complement strand
AAAGCACCCGCCGCAGCGCGAAATACGCTTATGAGGCAGGGCAGGGACGGCGCAAGCCGCAGCGGCGGCCGCGCGTCGCGCGCGCGGTCGAGAAGGTGCTGAAGCACGAGCCACGCAGCGCGGCCGCCCCGCGCGCGCTGTCGGCGCAGTCGCGGCGCGCGGCGTCGCGGCGCAGCGCCGCCTCGCGTTCGGCCGCTTCGCGCAAGGCGGCGCGCACCAAAGGCGCCGCTGCTCGGCGGCGGCGCGCAAAGCCGCCCGCACCCGCGCCCGCCACCGCCGCGCCGGGTGAGCGGTTGGCTCTTAGCCATCAGCGGTTAGCTATCTGCTGATGAGCGAGGCTTAGTCACCAAACGTTATTGCGAGCGAAGCGAAGCGATCCAGGGCAACACGACGGTCCCTGGATTGCTTCGTCGTGCTTCGCACTCCTCGCAATGACGGGGAGCTCGTGGCTGACGACGGCGAGCTGACAGCTGCCTTGACAGCGCCGCGCCAACGTCCGTGAATAAGGGCGAAGCATATCTTGAGGGAGGGGTGCCATGCTCGGGCAGGTATTGCGGCTCAGTGTTGCGAGCGTTGCGCTATTGAGTCTCGCGGCCTTCGGTGCCGCCGCCCAATCTTCCAGCGGTGAGGGCTCCGGCACTGTGCCCGCCACCAACGCGGCGCCGTCCGCCGCGGCGCCGCCCGCTGCGGCGCCAGCGCCGACCTCGCAGCATGTCGATCTGCCGCCGCTTCCGGCCGGCCCGCCGACCAATGCCGATGGCAGCCCGCTGCAATCGATCAGCGGCACGGTCACCAGCGCGCACGGCCCTGAGGCCGGCGTCTGGGTGATCGCCGAGACGACCGAGCTGCCGACGAAGTTCGTCAAGATCGTCGTCACCGACGACAAGGGCCGCTACCTGTTGCCGCAATTGCCGCGCGCCGATTACAGCGTCTGGGTGCGCGGCTACGGTCTCGTCGATTCACCGAAGATGCATGGCGTACCGGGCAACAAGCATCTCGATCTCACCGCCGTACCCGCGCCCAATGCGGCGGACGCCGCGCAATATTATCCGGCGATCTACTGGTACTCGATGGTGACGATCCCAGGCGCCGATCAGTTCGGCGGCAAGAGCGCAATCCCGCCGAAAGTGACGCCGCAGCAATACCTGACCTCGATCAAGAACCAGCAATGCGTCGGCTGCCACCAGATCGGCATGCTGTCGACGCGCACCATTCCTGCCGCCTTCAGCGATCTCGATCCCGAGCAGGCCTGGATCCGGCGTATCCAATCCGGCCAGTCGGCGACGTCGATGGTCGGCGCTGCCGGCGCGCTCGGCGGCGTACAGATTCATTATTTCGCCGATTGGACGGCGCGCATCGCCAAGGGCGAGCTGCCGAAAGCGAAACCGCAGCGGCCGCAGGGCGTCGAGCGCAACATCGTCGTCACCGAATGGGAATGGGGCGGCGCCAGCACCTATCTCCACGATCTGATCTCGACCGACAAACGCAACCCGACCGTCAACGCCTATGGCCCGCTGTTCGGCTCGACCGAATATTCGACCGACGATCTGCCGATCCTCGATCCGAAGACCAACACAGCGAGCACGTTCCACGCGCCGCATCGCGATGCCGATATGCCCGAGAGCCTCGGGCCGGGTCAGGCCGCCGATCTCAAGCCGATGGCGCCGTCGCCCTATTGGGGCGGCGAGAAGATGTGGACGAACTACGTCAACAACCACAACGCCATGTTCGACAGCCAGGGCCGGCTGTGGCTGACTGTGGCGTTCCGCGGTAAGGCCGATCCCGCCTATTGCAAGCAAGGTTCCGATCTCGCCTCGGCGAAGCTCTTTCCGCTGGAGCAGAATACGCGCCAGCTCGGGATGCTCGACCCGAAGACCGGCACCTACACCTTCGTCGATAGTTGTTTTGGCTGGCAGCATCTCAATTTCGGCATGGACAAGGACGACACGCTCTATGCCAGCGGCGGCGGGCCGGTGCTGGGCTGGCTCGACACCAAGACCTTCGACGAGACCGGCAACGCCGCGAAGTCACAGGGCTGGACGCCGTACGTGATGGACGCGAACGGCAACGGCAAGCGCGACGCCTTTGTCGATTTCAACCAGCCCGTCGATCCCGCCAAGGACAAGCGCTTCCCCGGCGGCTTCTACGCCGTGATGGCGAGCCCCGCGGACGGCTCGATCTGGGGCACGACCGGCGTCTTCGGTCCGGGACCCGGAGTCGTGCGCGTCGCGCTCGGCAACGATCCGCCCGCGACCGCGATGTCGGAATACTACGCCATCCCGGCGCCCGGCTTTGGCCCGCGCGGCGGCGATATCGACAGCAAGGGCGTGGTCTGGGTCTCCCTCGGCTCGGGCCATCTCGGCGAATTCGATCGCCGCAAATGCAAAGGTCCGCTCACTGGCGAGAAGGCAGCGGAGGGCAATGCCTGTCCCGAAGGCTGGAGCTTCCATCAATATCCGGGCCCCGGTTTCGCCGGCATCGGCAAGAACAGCGCCGAGGCGAGCTATTACACCTGGGTCGATCAGCACGACACGCTCGGCCTCGGCAATGACGTGCCGATCTCGACCGGCAACGAGAACGACGCGTTGCTCGCGCTCGTCAACGGCAAATGGGTGATGCTGCGCGTGCCCTATCCGATGAGCTTCTATGCCAAGGGGCTCGACGGGCGCATCGACGATCCGAATGGCGGCTGGAAAGCGCGCGGCGTCTGGACAACAAGCGGCGACCGCACGCCCTGGCTGCATGAAGGCGGCAAAGGCTCGAAACCGATGGTCTTCCACTTCCAGGTCCGCCCCAATCCGCTGGCGGATTAGGAGTCGGCGCTTGCAAAGCCGTCATTGCGGGGAGTGCGAAGCACGACGAAGCAATCCAGTCCGCGGACGCACGGGATTGCTTCGCGCCGCTTGCAACGATGTAACTTTTGCCGAGGGCTGGCGAATGACAGCTCATAGGAGGTCCGCATGAGACATCTTCTGTTCGCTCTCGCCCTCAGCCTCGCGCTGCCGCTCGCCGCCGAGGCGCGTGTGGTGCCGCCGCCGGCGCAGGATGAAGCGGCGGGGCCGGCGACGAGCGAGGTCGCCGTGCTCGCCGGCGGCTGTTTCTGGGGCGTGCAAGGCGTCTTCGAGCATGTCGACGGCGTGATCAAAGCGGTCTCGGGCTATGCCGGCGGGACGAAGGACACCGCCAGTTACGAGACGGTCGGCACCGAGAAGACCGGCCATGCCGAATCGGTTCAGATCACCTTCGATCCCAAGCGCATATCCTATGGCCGGATCCTGCAGATCTATTTCTCGGTGGCGCATGATCCGACCGAGCTCAATCGCCAGGGCCCCGATGTCGGCCCGAGTTATCGCTCGACCATCTTCCCGACCAGCGACGAGCAGGCGAAAGTCGCGAAAGCGTACATCGCGCAGCTCGACGACGCGCATGCCTATGGCGAGAAGATCGTGACCACGATCGAGCCGGGAAAGGATTTCTATCCGGCCGAGGATTATCATCAGGATTTCCTCACCCGGCATCCGAACTATCCCTACATCGTGATGTTCGATCTGCCGAAGATCCGCGATCTGAAAGCGTCTTTCCCCGACCTCTTCCGCGCCGAGCCGGTGCTGGTCTTCGCCGCGAAGTAGGCGCGGCTCACTCGGTGGGGGTCGTAGCCGGCGCGGCTTCGGCAGGCGCTTCTTGCGCAGGCGTGGGTTCCGTCTGTGCCGTCTCGGCGGCGGGCGCTGCTTGCCCCGCCGCGGTTTGCGATGCGCTCGGGGCACCGACGATGGCGGCGAAGCGCGCAAAGAAATCGTCCGCCATCTTGCGCGCCGCGCTGTCGATGAGGCGCGAGCCGATCTGCGCCAGCTTGCCGCCGACATTAGCCTCGACCTTGTAGCTCAGCACCGTCGCGCCGCTGTCGTCGCGCAAATTGACGGCGGCGCCGCCCTTGGCGAAGCCGGCTGCGCCGCCGCTGCCTTCGCCCGAAATCTTGTAGCTGTTCGGCGGATCGAGATCGCTGAGCGTCACCTTGCCGCCGAAGCGTGCACTCACCGGCCCGACCTTCGCGCGAACCTTGCCGTTGAGCTCGGTGTCGGAAACGCGCTCGAGCGCTTCGCAGCCGGGAATGCACTGCTGCAGGATCGCCGGATCGTTGAGCGAGCGCCAAACCTCGTCGCGCGATGCGGCGATCCGATACTCACCGGTCATGTCCATGGCACCATCCTTATAAACCGCTAGAAACGTAAGTGCCGAGGCGGCCGCTCGGTTGCGCTTGCCTTGCCGGGCCGGACGGCCGCGCTTAGACTTTCGCCGGTGCGACAGTCAGGGGAGCGTCCGATGGGCGAGCCGGCGATGAATGCGGAAGAGAAAGAGGCCTTTCACCGCGAGGCCGAGGGCAAGGTCCGGACGTTCGCCTATGAGAAGCCGGCAGCGGCGCAGGATCGCGATGGCCAGCCGATGGTGAAGCAGATCGCCAATCTTTTGCGCGGCGATCTGATGCGCCTCAACGTGCAGATCGTCAAGGAAGGCGGCGAGAACAACCTCCACTATCACACCGGCGGCGACACGGTGTGGCTGGTGCTGAAAGGCGGCGCGCGGTTCTACGGCATCGGCGACAAGCTCTTGGGCGAGCTCGGGCCGCAAGGCGGCATCCTCTTGCCCGGCGGCGCGCGCTATTGGTTCGAGAAGGTCGGGGCCGAGGATCTCGAGATCTTGCAGATCGTCTGCAAGGAATCGCGCGAGGCGAAACCGCAGCGCATCAATCTCGAGCAGCACAAGGACTGGATGCAGGAAGAGCGGCTGCGGGTTTACGACAAGACGCCGGCAAAGTAGCGGCTGGATAGAAGAAGGCCGTCATTGCGAGGAGCGTAGCGACGAAGCAATCCAGTTTGGATCAACCACCGGGATTGCTTCGCTTCGCTCGCAATGACAAATTGGGAATTTCGGGGAAATCATGAAAGCCGTCATCGTCACGCTCGCCGCTCTTCTCGCTGCGCTGCCCGCGCACGCCGCCGAGAAACTCCCCGTCGGCAAGGCGGCGCTGACCTCCTCGGCGGTGCAGCCGCTCGATATCGGCGTGAAGACCGGCATTTTCGCGAAGCACGATCTTGATGTGGAGATCGTCGTCTTTCAGGGCGCGGCGAAGATGCATCAGGCGATGCTGGCGGGCAGCGTCGATCTCGGCATTGGCGGCGGGCCGGAGATGGCGCTCATCGCCAAGGGAGCGCCGGAGCTCGCGGTGTGCAATGTCGCGCCGGCGGTCGCCTTCCTCGGCATTCTCGTGCCGGCGGATTCGCCGATCCGCGATGTCGCGGGTCTCAAGGGCAAGAAGATCGCCGTCGCCGCCGTCGGCGGCCTTGCTTATTGGCTGACGCTCGAGCTCGATCGCCGCGAGGGCTGGGGCCCGCAGGGCATGGACATCGTCGAGATCGGCAACAACCCCGCCTCGGTGGTCGCTGCCCTCAAGACCCACGCGGTCGACGCGGCCTATACCGGGACGGTGCTTGCCTTCACGATGGAGGAGGAAGGCACCGGGCGATTGCTGATCCCGGCCTCGCGCTATGCCGGGCATGTCGGCGGCGGCGTGATCTATGCGACGCAGCGGCTGATGGCGGGCCATCCCGAGCAGCGGCTGATGGCGGGCCATCCCGATGTGATCCGCCGCTTTCTCGCCGGCTGGCTAGAGACCATCGCTTATATGCGCGGACATCGCGACGAGAGCCTCGCGATCGAGCGCGAAGTCAGGCATGCGTCCGAGGCGGTGCAGGGCAAGGAATTCGATCTCAATCTCGGCGCGTTCTCCAGCGATTGCCGATTCGATGCCGAAACCCTCGCCAATCTCAAACGCTCTTTCGCCGATCTGAAGCTGACCGAGACGCCGCCCGACATGGCAAGCCTTTATACGGAGAATTTTTTGCGGTGACGCACTTCGATGCCAACAACGTCATTGCGAGCGAAGCGAAGCAATCCAGGGTTGAAACAGACTGGATTGCTTCGTCGCCTTACGGGTTCCTCGCAATGACGATTGTTTCGAGGGGGTTCATGAAAGCCGCCGTTGTCGCGCTTGCCGCTTCCTTTCTCGCGCTGCCTGCGCACGCCGCCGATCCGCTGCGCGTCGGCAAGCCCGAGGCGCGAGCGTTCGATTTCGCGCCGATCGAGATCGGCAGCGAGGCCGGCATCTTTGCCAAATACAACATCGAGACCGAGAGCATCGGCTTCGGCGGCGGCGGCAAGATGCATCAGGCGATGGCGGCGCGTCAGCTCGATATCGCGCTCGGCTCCGGGCCGGAGATGGCCTCGATCGCCAAAGGCTCGCCCGAGATGACGGTCGCGGCGATGTTCGGCGCGCCGATGAACATCTCGATCATCGTCAAGAAGGATTCGCCGATCACCAAGCTCGAGGAGCTGAAGGGCAAGATCGTCGGCTCGGGCCCGATGAACAGCCTCACCGGCTGGACCGTGCTCGAGGCGTCGCGGCGCCAGGGCTGGGGGCCGGAAGGCATTCGCCACGCCGATACCGGCGGCCGCGCCGGCGGCATCGCCGCGCTCTTGACCGGGAACACCGATGCGCAAGTCGACGGCACCGAGGATGCTTACGAGCTGCAGGCGCAGGGCAAGGTGCGCATCCTCGTCCGCATGGGCGACATGATCCCCGATTTCCTCGGTCATGTGATCTTC
Organism: Allostellaceae bacterium; assembly: GCA_035606035.1. Lineage (GTDB taxonomy): Bacteria > Pseudomonadota > Alphaproteobacteria > ATCC43930 > CGMCC-115725 > CAIKMD01. Next base: position 6,118 of record DATNGE010000041.1, on the reverse strand, counting down.
GCCTCGAACGATCTCATCGAGAAAAATCCGGCGCTGCTGCGGCGCTTCCTCAAGGCGTGGTTCGAGACCATCGCTTTCATGGAGAAGAACGAAGCGGCGACGGTGAAGGTGGCGCAGGAGATCTCGCATCTGTCGCGCGAGGTCGCCGAGCAGACCTATCGCGAGCAGATGCCGCTGTTCTCGCGCGACGGGCGCTTCGATGCGAAAGCCGTCGCGGAGACGGCGCAGGCGATCGTCGATACCGGCATCCTCGACCATAAGCCCGACATGGCGACGCTCTATACCGAGAAATTCCTGCCGTAACGCCGGCGTTCTGCCTGCCGCGAAGCGCCAAGCGATTTCGCGAGGCGTGTCGCCCCTCGTTTTCACGCGATCGGGGGATCGGAATTCGCCTCTGCGGGTTCTTTCAGAGACACACAACCTTGGCACAACAAGAGGAGTGCAGGCTATGAGCCGAATTGCCAATGCCAAGCCGAGGACTCGCGGCCTCGCGGCGCTGATCGCCATTGTGGTTTTTGCCGGCGCGCTGGGCGGCTGCGTGGTGGAAAAGGGGCCGGGCTATGTCGGCGTTCACCACTTGCATCATGATGATGATGACTAGCCGGCAGTGCTGATGCCCTCGTTGCGGCGAGCCTGCTGCTCGCCGTGCTAAACACAATCCAAGGAAGCCCCGCTTCGGCGGGGCTTTTTTTGTCGATCGCGGGCGTCCATTCGCGCTCGCGCGCGCAGCCGCGGCGAGCGGAATATGCGTGTCGATACCCCGAAATCCGCCCTGAGACGGTGCGCGTGTTTGCGATGACAGACACGCCGCTGGCCTGATATCGTCCGACGAAAGAAGCGAGCGACAACAGGTCACGGGGAGGATGTCATGAAAACCCAAATGACGCGCCGCGCCACGCTTGCCGGCCTCGGCACCGCGCTGGCGCTGCCCGCGCTGCACACGGCGCGAGCCGCCGACAAGCTGCGCGTCGGCAAAGCGGTCGCCGAGGTCTACGGCTACATCCCGCTCGATGTCGGCATGCAGCACGGCATCTTCGCCAAGCATGGCGTCGAGGTCGAAGAGATCATCTTCGCCGGCGGCACCAAGATGGCGCAGGCGGTTGTCGCCGGCGCGGTCGATTTCTCGCTCAGCTCCGGTCCCGAAATGCAGCTCATTGCCAAGGGCGCGCCGGAGATCGCGGTGGCGACGATCTGCGAGTCCCCAGCCTTCATGGGGATCAGCGTCGGCAGCGGCTTTTCCGGCAACGGCATCGAATCCCTCAAGGCCAAGAAGATTGGCATCACCACCGCCGGCTCGCTCACCGAATGGCTGGTGAAGGCGCTCAACCTCTCGCAGGGCTGGACCGCTGCCGATGCCGCGATCGCCGTCCCGGTCGGCGGCTCGCCGACGGCGGCTTTCGCCGCGCTGAAGACGGGGGCGATCGAAGCCGATGTCGGCGGCACGTCGACGGGCTATCAGCTCGAGGAAACCAAAGCGGGACGCTTGCTGATCGATTGCGCGACCTATGTGAAAAGCATCGAGCTCTTCACCATTTTCGCGACCAATGCGATCGCCGAGCAGAATCCGGACGCGGTGCGCCGCTTCCTCAAAGGCTGGTTCGAATCCGTCGCTTTCATGAAGGCGCATCGCGCCGAGACGACGCCCATCGCCGCCAAGGTCACCAACTACACGACCGGCGTGGTCGAGCGCATGTACGATACGCTGATCGACAAATTCTCGACCACCGGCCGCTTCGATAAGCAGGCGCTGGCGACCTTGCGCCAATCCTGGACCGATATGAAGACGGTCGATCCGTCGATCGACATCGCCACGCTCTATACGGAAAAATTCCTCTCCTAGAGCTGCGCGGGTGCTTGTCCGCGGAATTCCCTAAGCGGGAGGTCGTTCGCCCGAAACAAGCGGCGCTTTGACATAAATGTCGCGCGGCGCGGTTAAAAGCTTTTGGACGGGTTCATCGTGTGTTCCCCCGTCCAGGTTCCTTGACTTAAGGGCGGCCCACCGGCCGCCCTTTTTCTTGGCCCGGGCCGCTGCAGCGCACTCAGCGCCGCGTTTCGCTCAGAGGTATTTCGTCGGCCGGCGGATGGTGCGCCACATATGAGAGGCCGGCGAATGGTCGAAGCCAAGGCCCTCTTCCGGCTGGCGGAAGTGGCGGCCGACGATGTCGATGAACGGCTCCCAGGTCACGACGACGTTCGGATCGAAGGCATAGAGGTCGTGCACCGTGATCATGCGCGCCGTCATGTACCATTTGTGATTCCGCGCATAATCGTAATCGTGCTTGATGTAATCGTCGGGCACGTAATCGGCGCCGAAGTGATCGATATAGGTCTGGGGATAGGCGTAGCCGACGGATTCGTCGGCATAGAAGCGCAGCGACTGGTGGTAGCGGATCGCCCAGCTCACTTCCTCGTCGACATAGGGCTCGACGAGCTGCGCGCCCCAATAGCCATGATCGCTCTTGATGAACATGCAATTGGCGATGTCGTGGATGAGGCAGGCGAGGATGATCTTCTCCGGCATGCCTTTCTTCATCGCGAGATTGGCGCTTTGCAGGAGATGCGCCGTGCCGCCGGCGCGGCATTTGAAGAAGTCGAGTAGGGTCGGCTTCGCCGGCATCCTCGGCAGCCGCGGATCGTCGTCCATCAGCATGCGCTTGCCGGCCTTCTTGGCGACGCCGTGACCCATATTGGTCGCGCCGAGCTCGCCGTCGGCCATGTTGAAGAGCGCCGATTTCGAGATCACGACGTCGAGCTCGTCGCTCATCTTGCGCTCGAGCGCGTCGGCGCGTTCGTCCAATGAAGCCCGTGTGCCTTCCGCCATGCTTTCCTCCCGCTCTAGCAGCGCTGCCAGTCTAGAGCGGCCCGGCGGCGCCTGACAAATCGCTCTCGGATACTGCTATCGTCTGCGAATAAGCGGCAAAATCGCTGCCCGAACGATCGTCGTTTCACTGAGGGATAGGTCTCGCAGAAATGGCCAGAGCGATTGCGATCATCCTCACGGGATTGGTGCTGGCAGGCGCTGTCGCGTTCGTCTTTCGCTGGCAGATTGCCGCCAACGCCTCGGGCGTTTATCTGCTCGATCGCTGGAACGGGCATGTCGCCGAGTGCCGCCAGCCGATCCTCGGCCGGCAGATGGAGTGCTTCTGAGGCCGCGCGAGCCAAGCCGACAGCTAACCGTGCCGCTATCAAAAACACGGCAAATCGCTAAGATCGGCGATAGCCAATAAAGCTTCGGCAGGGAGGCCTTAGATCCATGCGTTTCACGCCTCGATTTTCGCTGCTGGCTCTCGGCGCGGCGGCGCTGGCGCTGCTCAGCGCGGCAGATCGCGCCTTGGCCAATGACAAGCTCACCGTCGGCAAGGCTTTCCCGACCTCCTTCGCCTTCGTGCCGATCAATATTGGCGTCGATACCGGGATCATGAGCAAGGCCGGGCTCGATGTGACGATCCAGGGCTTCGAGGGGGCGGCGAAGCTGCAGCAGGGCGTGACCGCGGGCCAGGTCGATATCGGCCTTGCCTCGGGCACCGACATGGCGTTCGTAGTGAAGGGCGTGCCGGACAAAGCGGTCGCGGCGATGGCCGGCCCGCCGCTCGCTTACGGGGTGTTCGCCGGCAAGGACACCGGCATCGACACGGTCAAGGATCTGAAAGGCCGGAAGGTGGCCGTCGCCTCGCGCAACTCGCTGGTCTTCTGGCTGACGCGGCACCTGTCCGACAAGCTCGGCTGGGGGCTCGAGGGCATCGACATCGTCTATATCAGCGGCGGCAACGCCGCCAACATCTCGGCGCTGCGCACCAAGCAGGTCGATGCGATGACCACCGGCATCGATGTCGGCTATACCTATCAGAAGCAGGGCTATGGCAAGGTGATCGCCGACCACGGCGAATACATCACCACCTATCTGACGCATGCGATCTTCGCCAGCAATGAAATGATCGAGAAGCGGCCCGAGGTGGTCCGCCGCTTCCTCAAGGCGTGGTTCGACACCATCACTTGGATGCATGAGAACAAGAACGAGGCGGTGAAGCTCGACATGAAGGCCGACGGTATCACCGATCCCGATATCGCGAGCCACACCTACGACACGGTGATGCCGATGTTCTCGCGCGACGGGAAGTTCGATCCGGCGGCGCTCAAGATCGCGGCGCAGGCTATGGTCGAGCTGGAATTGCTGCCGAGCGAGCCCGATATGAAGCAGCTCTATACCGAGGAATTCCTGCCGAAGAAGTGACGCGGCGAGGATCGCTCCCCGGCTCCAAAAGAGCTCGTCATCCCCGCGAAAGCGGGGATCCAGGGATACAGCGTGGTGCTTGCTTCACTCCTGGATTCCCGTTTGCGCGGGAATGACGGCAGGATGATTGGGTGTGGCGCGTAATTTCATCGAAGCGACAATAGTGGATAGGCTGCGCATCACTGAGCTGAGCCCGAAAGGCGAAGGCATCGGCGCGGGCGCGCGGGCGCGTGTCTTTATCGATCGCGCGCTGCCCGGCGATCAAATCGCCGCGAAAATCCGCCGCGATATCGACGGCGTGCTGCGCGGCGATGTCGTGGAGATCATCGAGGCCTCGCCGCATCGCGTGGCGACGCCATGCCCGCATTACGCAGCTTGCGGCGGCTGCACCTTGCAGCATGCGAGCGGCGCGTTCTATCGCGATTGGAAGAGCGGGTTGGTACGCGACGCGCTCACGGCGAAGCGGCTTGCCCCTGCGCTCTGGCGCGAGCCCGTGTTCTTGCCTGCGGGCGGGCGGCGGCGCATCACCTTCACGGCGGAGAAGCAGGACGGCGCGGTCATCCTGGGCTATTCGCGCCGGCGCCAGCGCCAGGTGGTGGCGATCGACTCCTGCCTCATCGCCGATCCGGCGATCATGGTGTTGCACGCGAAGCTGCCGCCGCTGCTCGCGCCGATCCTGCAAGAGGGCAAGCCCGCGACGGCCTTCATCCAGACAATCGGCGGGCGGTTCGAGCTCGTCATCACCGGCCCGGTGGGCGCGACGGGCAGGCCCGACGCGGCGGCGCGCGACGGCATGGCGACGCTCGCCGATGCGCTGGGGATCGATCGCGTGTCGTGGCGCGCCCATCTCGGCGATATGCCCGAGGTGATGATCGCGCGAACCGCGTTGCGCGCGCGGTTCGGCGCGCTCGAGGTGGCGCTGCCGCCGCTCGGCTTCTTGCAGCCGACGCCGGCCGGCGAGGCGGCGCTGGTCGCGGCTGTGCTCGCGGCGCTGCCCGCTTCGGGACACTTCGCCGATCTCTTCGCCGGCTCCGGCACCTTTACCGGGCCGATGCTGGCGCGCGGCGCGGTCGACGCGTTCGAGACCAACGCGGCTTCCGTCGGCGCGCTCAGCGAGGCGAGAGGATCGCTGCCGCTCGAAGCGATCCGCCGCGATCTCTATCGCGCGCCCCTGACGCGCGTAGAGGCTGCGCGCTACGACGCCGTCATCGTCGATCCGCCGCGCGCCGGCGCCGAAGCGCAGGCGCGCGAGCTTGCTGCTGCCGCCGTGCCGGTGCTGGTCGGCGTCTCCTGCAACCCCGCGACGTTCGCGCGCGATGCGCGCATTCTCGTCGATGGCGGCTACAGCTTCGACAGCGTCCAGGTGATCGACCAATTCACATTCTCGCATCATGTCGAGCTGGTTGCGGCGTTCTCGAAGCGGCGGGCATAGCGCATGGCCGGCGAGATCAGCATCGACGCGCTCGGCCCCAAGGGCGACGGCATCAGCAACGCCAAGGGCGAACGCGTCTATATCGAGCGCGCATTGCCCGGCGAGACGTTGCGCGCCAACATCAAGCGCGGCGATGACGGGATGCTGCGCGGCGAGATCATCGCGTTGGTCGAAGCCTCGCCGCATCGCGTCAAGCCGCCATGCCCGCATTACGATCTCTGCGGCGGCTGCACCTTGCAGCATGCCGACGAAAGCTTCTATCGCGATTGGAAGGTCGCAATCGTGCGCGATGCGCTCCGTCGCAAGGGCCTCAACCCGAAGATTTGGCGCGAGCCGGTCTTCGTGCCGCCTTCGACGCGGCGTCGCGCTACCTTCAATGCGCATAAGCATAACGGCAAGGTGACGCTCGGCTATTTCCGCCGCCGCACGCATCGCGTGACCGAGATCCGATCCTG
>DATNGE010000040.1:0-2792 GCA_035606035.1 Allostellaceae bacterium | reverse complement strand
ATGACGAGATTGGTTTGCTTTCCGGTTCAACTGCCAAACAGAGCGTAGGGTGGGCAAAGGCGCACTTGCGCCGTGCCCACCACCTCTCTCGACGTCGGTTCTCTTGAATGGTGGGCACGCTGCGCTGCCCACCCTACGGTTTTTTTGTGGCTCGGCAGCCTAACCCTTCGGCGGCACGAGCGGCTGGACGATTTCCTTGAATGCCGGAAGCGCCTCGCAGCGCGCGGCGTGGGCCGCCAGCGCCGGATAGCGTGCGGCATTGTAGAGATGCGGGTGCGCCTCGCCGGTGAAGCGGAGCACGCAGGCAACCGCGATGTCGGAATGACCGATGCGCTCGCCGAACAGATACGGCGTCGTGACGGCGGCGCGCTCCCGCTCCAGCACGTCGAGCGCGCCCGCGACCTGCGCCTCGCAGCGCTCGACCCACAGCTTGAGCTGCTCCTTGCGCAGCACGCTTTCGTAGACCAGGCTCACCGACTTGTCGCCGAGCCCGGTTGCGAGCGCGCAGAGCCGCAAGTGCCGCCGCCGCTCGGCGCCGTGCGGCGCGATCATCGCTCTCGCCTCGCCGACGAACTCATCGAGATAATCGAGGATGATGAAGCTCTCGATCAAGGCTTCGCCGGAGTCGAGCACCAGGGTCGGCACCCGCCGCAGCGGGTTATAGGGCGCGATCTTGTCGGCATCGCCGAAGGTCGACCACGGCCTGTGCTCGAAAGGGACGCCATAGAGCCGCATCGCGACCGCGACACGGCGCACGAAGGGCGAGTCGTACTGGCCGATCAGGAACATGATTTGGCGCCTTTCTCTCAACTCGTCATGGCCGGGTTTGCCGTCTTCGCTAAGAAGCTTCGCCGGCCACTCACTGGAGCCCGGCGAAGCCTTGGCGTAGCCGGGACCCGGCCATCCATCCCTCACTCAGCATGTCTTTAATTTGATGGATGCCCGGATCAAGTCCGGGCATGACGAGGTTTGTTCACGCTTACACTTTCTCCTCGATCGCGCGCTTCACCGCCTGAATCGCCGCCTCGTTGCGCCGGTACATGGTCCATTGCTTGATGCGCTTGGCGCGCACGAGTTTCGCCGATGTCAGCACCCGCATGTGCTCGCTCACCGTCGGCTGGCTGACCCCGAGCTTCTCGGCGATCAAGAGGCCGCAAACGCCGTCCTCGACCAGGTCGCCGTCGACCTGCTCGCGAAAATGCTTCCGCGGCTCGCGCAGCCATTCCAGGATCTGCAGCCGCCGCTCATTGGCCAGCGCGCGCAGGAGAAACGCGATCTTCATTTAGCCATTTTGCTAATTACCTAATTGATGTCAAGGCCGGGATGCGCTAATCACGACGCATCATGGCTGCGATCACACCCATCACGCGCGAGCGCATTGCGGCGACCGAAGCCGTGATCCGCCCCTATATTCGCCGCACGCCCCTGCTGCAGGCCGACCTCGCCGATTTCGGCCTGCCGGCAGCGCCCGTCACCTTCAAGCTGGAAATGCTGCAGCATTCCGGCTCGTTCAAGGCGCGCGGCGCCTTCGCCAATCTGCTGCTGCGCAAGCCACAGGCGGCCGGCGTGGTGGCGGCCTCCGGCGGCAATCATGGCGCGGCGGTCGCCTATGCGGCGCAGCGGCTCGGCGTGCCCGCGACGATTTTTGTGCCCGAGATCACCTCGCCCGCGAAGGCCGAGCGCATCAAGAGCTATGGCGCACGGCTGGTGATCGGGGGATCGCTCTACGCCGACGCGCTGGCGGCGAGCGAAGCTCATGTGGACGAGACAGGCGCGATGGCGGTGCACGCCTACGACCAGGCGGAAACGCTGCTCGGCCAGGGCTCGGTGGGAGTGGAGCTGGAGCAGGATGCGCCCGGCGTCGATACGCTCCTGGTCGCAGTCGGCGGCGGCGGACTGATCGGCGGCGTCGCGGCCTGGTGCTCGGGGCGGATCCGCGTCATCGCGGTCGAGCCGGAGCAATCGCCGACGCTGCATGCCGCTCTCGCCGCAGGCAAACCGGTCGATGCGCCCGCGGGCGGGATCGCGGCCGACTCGCTCGCCCCGCGCCGCGTCGGCGAACTGATGTTTCCGATCGCGCGCGCCTATGTCGAGAAGGTCGTGCTGGTGAGCGATGACGCGATCCGGCAGGCGCAGGCCGCGCTGTGGTCGAGCCTGCGCGTGGTGACGGAGCCCGGCGGCGCGGCGGCGTTTGCGGCGCTGCTCTCCGGCCGATATCGCCCAACCGAAGGCGAACGCGTCGCAGTGCTGGTTTGCGGCGCCAACACGATGGCGGTGAATTTCGAAGGCTAGAGCTCGTCTTAAAGGCGCGGCACAACGAAGATCGTATGTACATGTTTGTTCGCTTTAAAGATTGAGCGCAGGGAAAAAAGCCGGATTGAGTATGTAGCTTGCCATGCTCTCATTCTTCGAAATGAGCGTTTTCAATAGCCGCATATCGTAGCCAACATCAAATATGTAGCGTGTACGCTCAGTTCCTACTCTGATTGCTAGGAATCCGTAGTAAATAAGGTATTCTACCACGGAATCGATCTTGTCCTCGGGGATACCTGCACCTGTCAAGATCGTCTGGAGCTGTGCCCGATCGAACCGATCTCCCTCGCCGATAAAATGATAGAGTAGGGACGTCTCACTTCCGATAATGTCGGTTAATTCTTGGTCGGCCTCCGTTATCAGATCAAGAGAATACGCTTTCAACCCCTTCTCCAGATCGGCCCGCTCTATCCTCTCCCTTCCGAGATTGACGGCAAACCCTCTGCAATGAGCCAAAATCTTTAAGAGGTTGCGCGGCC
>DATNGE010000039.1:0-10367 GCA_035606035.1 Allostellaceae bacterium | reverse complement strand
CACGCTGCTCGCCGGCGGCCACGCGCTGCTGATCGGCGTCCCCGGCCTTGCCAAGACGCGTCTCGTCGAAACGCTCGGCACCGTGCTCGGCCTCGAAGACAAGCGCATCCAATGCACGCCCGATCTCATGCCGGCCGACATTCTCGGCTCGGAAGTGCTCGAGGAAAGCGAGAGCGGCCGCCGCTCCTTCCGCTTCATCGCCGGACCGGTGTTCTGCCAATTGCTTATGGCCGACGAGATCAACCGCGCCAGCCCGCGCACGCAATCGGCGCTGCTGCAAGCGATGCAGGAGCATCGCGTCTCGGTCGCAGGGCAATATCATCCGCTGCCCAGGCCTTTCCACGTGCTGGCGACGCAGAACCCGCTCGAGCAGGAAGGCACCTATCCGCTGCCCGAAGCGCAGCTCGATCGCTTTCTCCTGCAGATCGATGTCGGCTATCCCGATCTCGATGCCGAGCGGCAGATGCTGCTGGCGACGACGGGCACGAGCGAAGAGCCAGCGAGCAAGGTGATGAGCGCCGACGAGCTCGCGGCGGCGCAACGCCTGGTGCGGCGCGTGCCGGTCGGACAAAGCGTCGTCGAAGCCATCCTCAAGCTGGTGCGCGCCGGCCGTCCCGATAGCGGCGATGGAGGCGATGCGCAGATCGCCTGGGGCCCCGGCCCGCGCGCCAGCCAGGCGTTGATGCTCGCCTGCCGCGCGCGCGCCCTGCTCGATGGACGTTTTGCGCCGTCGGTCGATGATGTCATCGCGCTGGCGCCGCCGGTGCTGCGTCATCGCATGGCGCTGACTTTCGCGGCGCGCGCCGAGGGCGTGTCGCTCGGCCAGGTCATCGACCGGCTGCTGCAGCCGCTGCGCTGATGGCGGAAGCCGGAATTCTTCAGCATCGTGCGGAACAAGCGGCTGCGGCGCTGCCGCCGCTGCTGGTCGCCGCCAATCGTGTAGCGTCGACGGTCGCCCAGGGCGTGCATGGCCGCCGCCGCGTCGGCCAGGGCGAGACGTTCTGGCAATTCCGCCAATATCAGCCCGGCGATGCAGCGCAGCGCATCGATTGGCGCGAAAGCGCGAAATCGCAGCGGCTCTACGTACGCGAGACCGAATGGGAAGCGGCGCAGAGCGTGTGGCTGTGGCGCGATGCCTCAGCGTCGATGGATTACGCTTCGGCGCGCGGCCTGCCGACCAAGCGCGAGCGCGCCGATCTCCTGACGTTGGCCCTGGCGGCGCTGCTGCTGCGCGGCGGCGAGCGCGTGACCTTGCTCGGCACCGGCGTCGCACCGAGCCATGGCCGCGCCGTGCTCAATCGCATGGCGCAACAACTGCTGCGCGAAATGCGCCCTCAAAATAAAGATGGCGGCCTCCCCGGCATCGAGCCTCTGCCGCGTTATGGCCAGCTCGTGCTGATCGGCGATCTGCTGGCGCCTCTCGAGGAAACCGAGAGACTGGTCGCGGCGTATTCGGCGATGGGGCTGAAGGGCTATCTATTACAAACGCTCGATCCCGCCGAAGAGACGCTGCCTTTCGACGGCCGTGTGCGTTTCGAGGGCATGGAGCGCGAGGACCCTCTGCTCATCAGCCGCGTCGAGACGATCCGCGGCCAATATACCGAGCGTCTCGCGCATCATCGCGCGGGACTCGCCGCGATCGCGCGCGCCGCAGGCTGGCGCTTCGCCACCCATCGCAGCGACAAGCCGCCTCATACTGCGCTGCTCACCCTTTACATGGCGCTCGCGGAGAGCGAGAGCTGATGATGGGCGAAGTTATGCGCGACGTTTCCCCCCTCCCTACCCTCCCCCTCAAGGGGGGAGGGGATTCGATGTGCGGCGGAAGAGATTTCGCGCGCCCTTCCCCGCCTGAGGGGGAAGGTGGCAACGCGCCAGCGTTGCCGGAAGGGGGGTCGACAGACTCGATGCATCAATGCTGAGTCTCGGCTCGCTTGCTTTTGCTTCGCCCTGGCTGCTGCTGGGGCTGGCGGCGTTGCCGATCCTCTGGTGGCTGCTGCGCGTCACGCCGCCGGCGCCGAAACGCGTGCGCTTCCCGGCGCTGCGCCTGCTGCTCGGCTTGCAGCAGCGCGAGGAGACGCCGGCCAAGACACCGCTCTGGCTCATCTTGCTGCGCATGGTGCTCGCGGGGCTGATCATCCTTGCCCTCGCCCATCCGCTGCTCAACCCGACCGCGACCCTTGCCGGCAAGGGACCGCTGGTGCTCGCGGTCGATAATGGCTGGACCGCGGCGCGGCATTGGGACGAGCGCCGCAACACGCTCGATGATCTGATCGCCACCGCCGATCGCGAAAGCCGCAACGTCGTGCTGCTGCCGACCGCGCCCCTGCCCGGCGCCGCCGCAGCGCCGCCGCTCTCGATGCTGCGCCCGAGCGACGCGCGCGCCGTGGTGAGCGAGCTGGCGCCGATGCCCTGGCCCGAGGATCGCGACGCGGCGCTGGCGCGGCTCTCATCGCTCGATCTCTCGGGTGCCGAGTCCGTCTGGCTCTCGGACGGGATCGATGACGGCAAGGCGCTCGCCTTCGCGCAGGGGCTGCAGAAGCAAGGACCGCTTCGCGTGCTCACCGATGACGCCGATGCGCTGCCGCGGCTTTTGGCGCCGGCCGAAGGCGGCGACGACAAGGATTTGACCGCGACGGTGATGCGCGCCGATGCGAGCGGACCCGCCGAGCTTTATGTGCGCGCGCTCGGCGATGACGGCCGCTTTCTGGCCCGCAACAAGCTGACGCTCGAGCCCGGCGCGACCAAGGCCGTCGCGCATATCGATCTGCCGAGCGAGCTGCGCAACCGCACCGCTGAGATCGCGATCGAAGGCGAGGCCTCCGCCGGCGCCGTGCTGCTGCTCGATGAGCGCTGGCGCCGCCGGCCGGTCGGCGTCCTCACCTCGCGCAACAACGCGCCGGGTCAGCCGCTCCTGAATGGCGCGTATTACCTCGAGAAGGCGCTCAGCCCGTTCAGCGAAGTGCGCGAAGGCGGCGCCGACAATCTGCTCAAAGGCGATATCTCGGTGCTCGCGATGCCGGATATCTCGCCCGCCGGACCGGCCGAGAAAGGCCAGATCGTCAAATGGATGGAAAACGGCGGCACGGTGCTGCGCTTTGCCGGACCGCATATCGCCGACGAAAGCGACGACGATCTGCTGCCGGTGACGTTGCGTCGCGGCGGCCGGACCTTGGGCGGCGCGCTCTCCTGGGAGACGCCGGCGGCGCTCGCGCCGTTCGACGCCTCCAGCCCCTTCGCCGGTCTCGACGTGCCGAAGGATGTGACCGTCTCGCGCCAGGTGCTGGCCGAGCCGACCGTCGATCTCGGCGGCAAGACCTGGGCGCGGCTGACCGACGGCACGCCGCTCGTCACGGCCGAGAAACGCGGCAAGGGCTGGCTCATCCTTGTTCACACCACCGGTGATCCGGAATGGTCGTCGCTCGGCATCTCCGGCCTCTTCGTCAACATGCTGCGCCGGATTGTCTCGCTCAGCGCCGGCGTCTCCGGCAACAGCGACAAGCCGCTGCCGCCGGTCGAGACGCTCGACGGCTATGGCCGGTTGCAGCAGCCACCCGCCGCCGCGGCGACGATCCCCGCCGGTGGCTTCGCCGACGCACTGGCCTCGGCGAAATTCCCGCCCGGCTTTTATGGCACGCAGGATGCCCGCCAGGCGCTCAACCTCGCGCCGGCGGTGAAGAGCTTCAAAACCCTGCCGCCGCTGCCGGCCGGCATCGAGCGGCAAAGCTATGCCAAAGGACCGGAAGTCGATTTCCGCCCCGGGCTTTTAGGCGCGGCTCTCGCGCTAGCGCTGATCGACCTCGTTATCGCTTATGCGCTGCGCGGTCTGCTCGCCGGCCTCTGGCGCGGCAAGCGCGCGACGACGGCGGGGCTGGTGCTGCTGCTCGCGGCGCTCGGCGCCTCGCCAACACACGCCCAGGGCACGTCGAGCGATGATGATTTCGCGGTGAAAGCGACGAGCGGCTTCCATCTCGGCTATGTCCGCACCGGCGTCCCCGATGTCGATGCCGAATCGCAAGCCGGACTGACCGGTCTTTCCAACATGCTCAACCGCCGGACCGCGGTCGAAGCCGGCAAGCCGATGGCGGTCGATATCGAGCATGACGAGCTCGTCTTTTTCCCGCTGCTCTATTGGCCGGTCGTGGCGGGCGAGGCGCCGCCCTCGGCGCAGGCGGTCGAGCGTATCAACAAATTCCTCGCGACCGGCGGCACCATCCTCTTCGATACGCAGGATCAGGGGCAGAGCACGCCGTTCAGCGCCGGTGCGACGCAGCAGCGGCTGCAGCAGATTGCCGCCGGCCTCGAGATCCCGACCTTGATGCCGGTGCCGCCCGATCACGTGCTGACGAAAAGCTTTTATCTGATGCAGGAATTCCCCGGCCGCTGGAGCGGCGGCACGCTCTGGGTTGAGCCGGTCGATGACACCGTGAATGACGGCGTCGCCAATGTCATCGTCGGCAGCAATGATTACGCCGGCGCCTGGGCGATCGACGCCGGCGGCCGGCCGCTGCACGCGACGGTGCCGGGCGGCGAACAGCAGCGCGAGCTCGCCTATCGCTTCGGCGTCAACGTCGTGATGTATGCGCTGACCGGCAATTACAAGAACGACCAGGTGCATGTGCCGGCCATCCTCGAGAGGCTGGGGCAATGAGAAGGTGTGCCGTCATTGCGAGGAGCGCATCGCGCGACGAAGCAATCCAGAGTGCCTATGCAAGACTGGATTGCTTCGCTTCGCTCGCAATGACGATGTTGAGAAATCGACGTGAGATAATTTCCTTCCGCGCGACCTTGCCGAGGGTTGCGTAATGAACGCGCTCGCCAATCTCGGCAGCTACAGCCTCGCCGCCGCGCCGCTCCTTCCCTGGTGGCTAATCTTCGGCTTCATCGCGCTTGCCGGTCTCGCGCTGATCTTCGGCGCCTTCCGCCGCGCGCGCGGCACGCTTTGGCGCTTGGCGGCCGCGGCGATGCTGGTGCTGATCCTGCTCGATCCCTCGCTGGTCGAGGAGCAGCGCCAGCCCCAGAAGGATGTCGCGGTCGTCGTCGTCGATGATTCGCCGAGCATGCGCACCGGCCAGCGCCGGCAATATGCCGAGGAAGCGCTGCAAGCCGTGACGCAGCGCCTCGGCGGCCTCAAGGATCTCGATGTGCGCGTCGTCCATGCCGGCGCGCCCGACGCCAACGCGCCGATGGCCGATACCGGGACGCAGCTCTACACCGCGCTCTCGCGCGCCCTCGCCGATGTGCCGAAGCAGCGCGTCGCCGGCGCGATCATGATCACCGACGGCCAGATCCACGACATGCCGCCGCCGGCGCAGCTCGGCCTCGACGCGCCGCTGCATGTGCTGTTGACCGGCCAGCCGAACGAGGCCGACCGCCGCCTCGTCGTCAAAGACGCGCCGAGCTTCGGCCTCGTCGGCAAAGAGGTGCAGCTCAATGTCCGCATCGAGGACCTGCCCGATGGCGGCGGCGGGACGGCGCAGCTGACGATGCGCAAGGATGGCGGCGACGCCGTCATCCGCAACGTCACCGTCGGCAAGGATGTCTCGCTCACCGTACCGATCGATCATGGCGGGCCGAATGTCGTCGAGCTCAGCGTCAATGCCGGGCCGCGTGAGCTGACGCTCGACAACAACCGCGCCGCGCTCGTCGTCAACGGCGTGCGCGACCGCTTGAAAGTCTTGCTCGTCTCGGGCGAGCCGCATCAGGGCGAGCGCACCTGGCGCAACATCCTCAAATCCGACCCGTCGGTCGATCTCATCCACTTCACGATTCTGCGACCGCCCGAGAAGCAGGACGGCACGCCGATCCGCGAGCTCTCGCTGATCGCCTTTCCGATCCGCGAGCTCTTCGACGAAAAGCTCGAGCAGTTCGATCTCATCATCTTCGATCGCTACAAGCAGATGAACGTGCTGCCGCCCGCCTATCTCGAGAACATCGCGCGCTATGTGCAAAAGGGCGGCGCGCTCTTGGACGCGGCGGGGCCAAGCTTCGGCACGCCCGAGAGCCTCTATCGCACGCCCTTGGGCGCGGTGCTGCCGGCTGAGCCGACCGGCTCCGTGCTGGAGCAAGGTTATGTGCCGCATCTATCCGATGTCGGCCGCCGCCATCCGGTGACGTCCGATCTGCCCGGCGTGCCGAGTGATCCGACGAAGACGCCGCCCTGGGGCCGCTGGTTCCTCGATGTCGAGGCGCAGGCGCAGCGTGGCAACGTCGTGCTCGACGGGCTCGGCACGCGGCCGCTGCTCGTGCTCGACCGCGTCGGCCAAGGCCGCGTCGCGGAGCTGCTGTCCGACGAGATGTGGCTCTGGACGCGCGGCTATGAAGGCGGCGGACCGCAAGCCGAGCTCTTGCGCCGCGTCGTCTATTGGCTGATGAAAGAGCCCGATCTCGAAGAGAACGATCTGCGCGCCGAGGTGCAGGGCAATCGCCTCATCGTCACGCGGCAATCGCTCCAGCCCGACGACACGCCCGTCACCGTGACCGGCCCCGACGGCAAGCCGCAGAGCTTATCACTGGCGCCGTCACAAGCCGGGCGCAGCACCGGCTCGCTGCCGGTGACCGAGAGCGGGCTCTATCGCATCAGCGACGGCAAGCGCACCGCGCTCGCCGCGGCCGGCGCGCTCAACCCGATCGAGCTCGCCGATGTCCGTACCACCGATCAGAAAGTCGCCGCCGATGTCGCGGCGACCGGCGGCGGCAGCTATTGGGTCGGGCCCGGCAGCATTCCCGATATTCGGCGCGTCGGCCCTGACCGCACGGCTTCAGGGCGCGGCTGGATGGGGCTGCGGCAAAATGGCGACTACGTCGTTACCGGCGTCAGCGAGATGCCGTTGCTGCCTGGGCTCTTCGCGCTGCTCTTGGCGCTCGGCGCGTTCCTCCTCGCCTGGCGCCGCGAAGGGCGATAGAAGCAATCGCGATTTTCGGCTAAAACGCATCGTCGAAGGGAACCGTCACCCCCGCGAAAGCGGGGGTCCAGGGATTACACAGCACATCGCTTGCCCTGGATTCCCGCTTACGCGGGAATGACGACGGGTTATCGAGCAGGATTGCGCCGGTATTTGGCGCGGAGGCTCATCGTTGCTGCAATATGTTCTTGCCCCCATCCACAAGGATGGCTGGCGCTTTATCGCGATCTTCGCGGTCGTCACCGCGATCCTCTGGTGGCTGTGGTCGCCGCTCGGCTGGCTCGGCCTCGTCGTGACGGCGTGGTGCATCTATTTCTTCCGCGATCCCTGGCGCGTCAGCCCGTACCGCCACGGGCTTGTGCTGTCGCCGGCCGATGGCCGGATCATCATCGTCGACGAGGCCGTGCCGCCGCCGGAACTCGGCCTGGGCGCCGCGCCGATGCAGCGCATCGCGATCTTCATGAGCGTCTTCGACGTGCATGTGAACCGCGCGCCGATGGCGGGGCGCGTGACGCGCATGACCTATACCGAGGGCAAGTTCGTCAATGCCAGCCTCGACAAGGCGAGCGTCGACAATGAGCGCATGGCGATCCGCTTCACGACGCCGCAAGGCGATATCGGCATGACCCAGATCGCCGGCCTCGTCGCGCGCCGCATCGTGACAAGCCTGCGCGAAGGCCAAGAGGTGATCGCGGGTCAGCGCGCCGGCCTCATCCGCTTCGGCAGCCGTGCCGAAGTCTATCTGCCGCGCGGCTGGGCGGTGCTGGCGATCGTCGGGCAACATGCGATCGGCGGCGAGACCGTGCTCGCCGACGCGCAGGCGCAAGAGCCGCCGCGCCGCGGCACGGAACACTGAGACAGGGGCACCGAGCCATGAAGCGCCCGCGCCTTCGCCGGCATCTTCAAGTCAAGCCGATCCGCGGCTTCTCGTTCAATCGGATGATCCCGAACATCCTCACCCTTCTCGCGCTCTGCGCCGGGATGACCGCGATCCGCTTCGCGCTCGAGGAGCATTACCGCCAGGCGGTGGTCGCGATCATCGTCGCCGGGATCTTCGACGGCATCGACGGCCGCATCGCGCGCTTGCTGAAAGGCACGTCGGAATTCGGCGCCGAGCTCGATTCATTGTCGGATTTCGTCAGCTTCGGCGTCGCGCCCGCGCTGCTCATGTATCTCTGGAGCGTGCAGAGCCTCTCGAGCCTCGGCTGGATGGTGGCACTGCTCTTCGCCATCTGCTGCGGGCTGCGTCTCGCGCGCTTCAACACCCAGATCGGCGCCGATCTGCCGCCCTATGCCTATAATTTCTTCACCGGCGTGCCGGCGCCGGCGGGCGCGGGCCTCGCCATGATCCCGATGTTCCTCTCTTTCGAATTCGGCTGGTCGGGTTTCCGCAGCGGCTGGTTCGGCGCGGTAGTGCTCGCCGCGGTCGGCGCGCTGATGGTAAGCCGCGTGCCGACCTTCTCGCTGAAGCGCTTCCACCTGCCGCGCGAATGGGTGCTGGCGATGTTCCTGATCATCGGCGGCCTCGCGGCACTCGCCACCACCGAGCCCTGGGCGACGCTCTTGCTGATCGGCCTCATCTATGTCGGCTCGTTCCCGCTCTCGATCCGCGCCTATAACCGGCTGAGGCGCGCCGCCCAGGAGATGCGCGCCGCGAACCGCGGCGAGCTGGTCGAGCTCGAACACCCGCACTCCGGCTGATCGACGCCGGGATTTGGAGGCAGAGAGAATGGCGCAGATCTTCTTCGGCTTCGGCTCATCGCATGGGCCGCTGCTATCGAGCTCGCCCGAGCATTGGGACTTTCGCACCGCGGCCGATCGGGTCAATCCGGCGCATCCCTATCGCGGCAAGACCTACACCTTTGACGAGCTCTTGCAGCTGCGGCAGGACGAGAATCTCGCCGCGCTCAATCGCATCGAGGTGCGCCGCGAGCGCCATGCCCGCTGCCAGGATCAGCTCGATCGCCTCGCCGACCGGCTCGCGGCGGCGGCGCCCGATGTCATCGTGCTGGTCGGCGACGACCAGCACGAATGGTTCAAGCCGGAATTGCAGCCCTCCTTCGCCGTGTTCCATGGCGAGACGGTGCTGAACACGGGCTTCGACGAAGCCGAGGCGAAGACGGTGGCGACCGGCCGCGCCGAGGTGATGCGCGACCGTCATCCGCCGCAAGATCAGCATTACCCTGTCGATACGGCGCTTGCCGCCTCGATCATCGATCGCCTCATCGAGGACGAGTTCGATGTCGCGACCTTGGCGCGCGAGCCGCGCAATGGCGCGGGCGTGATCGGCGTCGGTCACGCGGTGCAATTCATCTACCGCCGCATCCTGCGCGATCGCCCGGTGCCGCTCGTTCCCATCTTCCTCAACACCTTCTATCCGCCGAACCAGCCGACGCCGAAGCGCTGCTTCGATTTCGGCCGCTCCGTCGGGCGCGCCATCGCGGCCTGGGACAGCGAGAAGCGCGTCGCCATCTGCGCCTCGGGGGGCTTAAGCCACTTCGTCATCGACGAGGAATTCGATCACCGCGTGATCGAAGCGCTGCTGGCGAATGACCGCGCGGCGCTGTTGGCCGAGCCGGACGCGCTCTTCCAATCCGGCACGTCGGAGGTGAAGAACTGGATCACGGCCGCGGGCATCCTTGCGGAGACGAAGCTGCGCATGCAGCTGCTCGACTACGTGCCGTGCTATCGCAGCGAGGCGGGCACCGGCAATGCCATGGCGTTCGCGACGTGGGAGTGAGGAACGCCCCACCCGTCATTGCGAGGAGGGCTTTAGCCCGACGAAGCAATCCAGTCTGTTGCAACAACTGGATTGCTTCGCTGCGCTCGCAATGACGATCGTTTCTAGTTGCGCGCCTCGAGGCCGAATTCTTTCGCGAGCAGCTCATACGAGCGTTTGCGCGCGCTGAAATCGTAGGTGATCGTCACGGCGACGAATTCCTCGACGCCGTAACGCTGACCTAACGCAAGCAGCTGCTCCTTGCATTGCTTGGGATCGCCGATCACTTGGCGCTGGCGGTTGAAGGCGACGCGCAGTTGCTCCTCGCGCGTGTAGGGATGCGCCTCGGCCTCCGCGACGCTCGGCACCGGGCCTTGGGCGCCCTGCTCCAGCCGCAGCCGCGACAGGTCGCGCGATTTGGCGAGGCGATCCGCTTCCGCGCTGGTGTCGGCGCAGATCACCGAGACGCCGATGCTGCCTTCCGGCTTCGCACCCCAGATCGAGGGCCGGAAATTTTTCCGATAGGCCGCCATGATCTCCGGCCCCATCCGATCGGTGATGAAATGCGCGAAGGAGAACGCGCAGCCGAAATAGGCGGCATAAAGCGCGCTCTGATCCGAAGAGCCCAAGAGCCACGGCTCCGGCATGGTCGCGCCGCGCGGCTGCGCCGAGACGCCGGCGAAAGCATGGCCATCGGGCACCTGGTCGCGCAGATAGGCGAGGAGATCCTGGATCTGGCGCGGGAA
>DATNGE010000038.1:0-4435 GCA_035606035.1 Allostellaceae bacterium | reverse complement strand
TGAACGTCGTGGCGAGATTGCCGCCGACGGTCGTCGCGCCCGCGATGATCGCCACCGCGATCAGCGCCGCGATCAAGCCGTATTCGATCGCCGTCGCACCGCTTTCGTCTCGCAGTAAGGTCCGCGCCCAATCAAACATGTTTAGCCTCCGTGGTGTGTGCCGCGCACCAATTTAGGGGCTGGATTGCTAACAGAACCTTGCCAATCGCTCGAATTGAAACAGATTAGGCGATACGAACGATTATTGGGGTCAGCCCAGCAGCGATACCACATGATCTGCGATGGCGAGCGAGGCGGTCAGGCCGGGCGATTCGATACCAAATAAATTAACCAGGTTAGGCACGCCATGGCGCTCCGGCCCGGCGATCATAAAATCGGCCGTCGGCTCTCTCGGCCCGCTGATTTTGGGCCGAATGCCGGCATAGCCCGGCTGGAGAGCGCCGTCGGCGATGCCCGGCCAATAGCTGCGGATCGCCGCGTAGAACTTGTCGCCGCGCCGCGCGTTGACAGTGTAATCGATGCCGTCGATCCATTCGGTATCGGGACCGAAACGCGCCGCGCCGCCCATATCGAGCGTCAGATGCACGCCGAGCCCCGCATGCTCTGGCACGGGATAGACGAGGCGCTTAAATGGGGCGCGGCCCGTAAGCGTGAAATAAACGCCGCGGCAATAGTAATCTCCTGGGATCGTCGCCGCCGGAATTCCCGCGATGCGCCGCGCCAGCGACGGCGCGTAAAGCCCGGCGCTGTTGACGAGCAGATTGCAGTCGAGCGTCATCCGCTCGCTGCCGCCGATCTCGAGCGTGAAGCCGTCGCGCGTGACGCGGCCTTCGAGCACCGGCGCACGCAGCACCACGCTGGCGCCGGCATTCTCGGCATCGGTCTGATAAGTCTGCATCAACGCATGGCTGTCGATGATGCCGGTCGAGGGCGAATGGAAGGCGGCGACGCAACTCAACGCCGGCTCCATCGCGCGTGCGTCCTTGCCGTCGAGCCATTCGAGATCGGTTACGCCCGCCGCCTCGGCATGTTTGATGACGCGTTTGAGGATCGCGATTTCGTCATCGCTGACGCCGACGACGAGCTTGCCGATGCGCTTATGCGGCACGTCGCGCTCGGCACAATAGGCGTAAAGCTTCTCGCGGCCTTCAACGCAGAAGCGCGCTTTCAGGCTGCCTTCGGGATAATAGAGGCCAGCATGGATCACCTCGCTATTGCGCGAGGACGTATCCTGGCCGATCCAGCGCTCTTTCTCGAGCAGCAAGACCTCGCGGCCCGCGCGGGCCAAGGCCCGCGCCACCGCCAATCCGATGATGCCGCCGCCGATGACGACGCATTCGACGGCTTCATTCATCGTCTCAGACCCGTTCGAGGATCTCCAAGCCGCGGATGCGGTCGATGAGGAAGATCAGCCCGCGATCATCCTGGTAGACGTCGTTGCTCTGGCAGCGCTTCGCGCCCGCCGCCGGCTCGGGCACATAATGCGCGACCTCTTTCGGCGTATGCGGATGCGAGATGTCGATGATGCGCAGCCCCTGCGCGAACCAGGCGAAGGGCACTTCGGTGCCGCGGATCTTCTCGACCGGCTGATGGCAGCCGCTGTTGTTGGCGTGATTGCCGTGATCGAGTCCCTCGACCTGATAGGTGCCGACCGGGACCGGATGCTCCTCGTCGGTGATGTCGATCATCCACATGAAGGCGGGCAGCGCCGTCTCGGGCCGCTGCACGTCCTCGTCGGCGACGATCGCGAATTGCCGGCCGAAGATGTCGAAGGGGATGCGCACGCAGGAATGTGTCGGGCAGGCAAAAGGCGGACTCCAATCTAGCCCCGAGACCCGTTTCGGCTTCGACATGTCGTCGATGTTGAGGATGTGGAAGCCGCCCTGCCAGTAGCTCGTATAGAGGCGATTGCCGGAGCGCAGCGGGTGATGGCAGCGATGGTCGGCGCCTTTCCAGGTCGGCGTTTCGCCACCGGCGATCCATTGCCCCGGCTCCCACCAGCGCCCGACCTCTTCCGGCTTCTCCGGATTTTTGAGGTCGAGGATCATGACGATGTTGCCACGATAGCCTTCGACGGTCGGCGAGCAATAGACATAGCGCCCGTCGAAATCGTAGCGATGGACGCCGTGACCGTGCGTCACCCAATCGAGGATCTTGCGGGGCTTCAGCGGATTGCTGACGTCGTAGATGCCGAGCCCGCCTTTGAAGTCGGAGGGCGCGGCTGCGGGGCCGTCGGCTGGATTGGGGTCGACCTCGTGGTTGGTGACGAGCAGGCCATTCACCGCGCGCGCCTTATGCGAATGGGTGCCGCGCGGCATCTCGTAGTAGGCGACTTCCTTCGGATTTTTGGGGTCGCGCACGTCGATAATGCTGGTCCCCGAGGGCGAGTGGATGTGACCGATATAGGCAAAGCCGTTATCGACATAGACCTGACCACCGCCATAGCAGTCGTGGAACCCGACCCGCCGGACGCCCTTTGCTGAAACCGCCATGCTACCTTCCCTCCCGCAGATTATCGGCCAACTCTAGCCCAAATCGCGCTTTCGCCAAGGCCGTACGCTGCGGCTGCGAAGGACAAGGCGCCGCACCGCTGAGGCAATCCGCGCGATTGACTTTGGATGGCCGCGCCATGAGGCTACCCGCCATGACCGATATGGCGATCAGTGCGGCGGACGAGGCTGCGCGGCTGTGGCGCGAGAGCGCGCCGGGCCCCGTGCGCCCCGGCAGCGACCGCCACAAGAGCATGTTCTGCCGCATGCTGCTCGACACCTTCAATCCCTATAAGCCGGCGGTGATCGATTGGCCGAAGCTCGATGAGGAAGCGCGTCTGCGCCTCGTCAACCTGCCGATCTGGGACATCGCCGTGCAGACCGAAGGCAAGGCGAAGCTGCGCGTCCTGAGCTATGGCGAGGAGATCGAGGATCCTCTCTTGCGCCAGGCGATCGACCTCAACGGCTTCGAGGAAGGGCGCCACAAGGAGGTCCTCGCCAATATGGTCGAGGCTTACGGCATCAGGCTCGCGCCCGAGCCGCCCTATCTCAAGCCGCGCGATGCCGAATGGGCCTTCATGGTCACCGGCTATAGCGAGTGCATCGACAGCTTTTTTGCTTTCGGTCTGTTCGAGCTCGCCAAGCGTTCCGGCTTCTTCCCGCCGGAGCTCGTCGACACCTTCGAGCCGGTGATGCAAGAGGAAGGCCGCCACATCCTCTTCTTCGTCAATTGGGTGGCTTGGCATCGCCGGAACCTGCCGTGGTGGAAGCGGCCGTGGTTCCGCCTGAAGATCCTAGCGGTCTGGGCATTCCTCATCTGGGAGCGCATCGGTATCGCCCGCGGCCTCGGCGGCGCGCCTGAGGCCGACAACAATTTCACCGTCACGGGCGGCAAGGCTGTGGGCGGCGTGGATGTCAGCGTCTCCGCGCTGATGGACATCTGCCTTGCCGAGAACGAGATCCGGCTCGGCGGCTACGATAAGCGTCTGTTGCGGCCGAATTTCGTTCCGCGCATGGTGCGGCTCGCGCGCTTCTTCATGGGCAAGAAGAAATCGGCTGTCGCCATCGGCTCCGAGGCGCATAAGGAAATCTTCTGCCAGCATTTCCACGACACCTATCAGGATTACGATCCGGAGACCTTGCCCTGGCCCGAGCTCGACGTGGCGGCTGCCGCGCGGCTGCGCTCGGTGCCGTTCTGGCAGGAAGTGCTGCATACCGAGCAGCGCGCCGGCGCCATCGTCAAAGCCTTCACCGAGACCATCGACGATCCGGTCCTCAAAAAGGCGGTCGCGCTGCAGGGCTTCGAGGAAGCGCGGCACGCCGATCTCATCCGCGTGATGATCAAGCGCTACGATATCGATGCGCACGAGACGCCGCTCGAGCCGCTGCCGCCGGATATCGAGACCGCCTTCAAGGACTTCGGCTACGGCGAGTGCGTCGACAGCTTCTTGGGCTTCGGCGTCTTCAAGATCGCGCGGCAATCGGGCTTCCTGCCGGAATCGATGTTCGCGATCTTCGACCGGCTGATGTACGAGGAGACGCGGCACATCGTCTTCTTCATCAATTGGATGGCCTATCGCCAAATGCAAAAGAAGCGCGGCAACATCATATGGCGCGCCGCCGCCTCGCTGCGCTTCTACACGCGCGCGCTGAAGCGTCTCGTCGGCACCGCGCGCCGCGGCGCCGGAATCAATGACGGGAAGGATTTCTCGGCGACGCAGGCGAGCATGTTCCTCGAAGGCTTTACGTTCCGCCGCTTCCTCGAGGATTGCTATAACGAGAATGCACGGCGGATGAAGGAATTCGATGTCGAGCTGCTGCGCCCGAGCTTCCTCCCCTCGCTGGCCGACGCCGCGCTGACCAGCCTCCGGCTGTGGAACTTTCGGCGTCGCAGCGCCGACACGCCCGCGTAACCCTTCGCCTCCGAAGCCGGCCGCTTTAAACTC
>DATNGE010000037.1:0-9398 GCA_035606035.1 Allostellaceae bacterium | reverse complement strand
TCTATTCGCTGTCGCTCTACCTGCTGCCGGCGTCCAACCGCGCCTTCAAGGATTTGCAATTCGAGATCCGCAATCGCTTCGCCTCGGTGCTGATCCAGGACGGCATCTTCAACACCCTGACCGACAAGCTCATGGTCTATGTCCAAGGGCGCGACGACAACGGCGATCTCTCCAGCATCCTGATCTACGACGACCGCCAGGCGGGCAAGCCGGTGACCGTCTTCGCCGAGCGCGGCGCCATTGCCAACGCCTCCGACGGACCGCGCCTGCTGCTGGTCAATGGCACGCGCCAGCAGCGCGATGAATCGAACGGCCACCTTTCGGTGCTGACGTTCAAGCAATATACGCTCGAACTCTCCGACGCGGGCGGCGCGCCGGGCACGCGCGATCGCCAGGCCGACGAGCGCTATACCGGCGACCTCATCGCGGGCATGGGGCCCGACCAGGATCCGGCCTGGCGCCGCGCGGTGATGATCGAGCTCAATATGCGCCTCGCCGCGCCGCTCTCCGCGCTCACCCTCGCCGCGCTCTCGGTCGCCTGTCTCTTGACCGGCGAATTCAACCGCCGCGGCCAGACCAAGCGCATCCTGCTCGCGGTCGGCCTCGCCTTCATGGTCGAGGTCGTCGACGTCGCCTTGAAGGACCTCTCGGCGCGGGCCTGGTTCGCGATCCCGCTGCTCTACGCCAACCTCCTGATACCGCTTCTTGTGTCGCTCTGGATGCTGTGGCGCGAAAGCGCGCCGCCGTGGCGCCGCCGCGCGTTTGCGGCGCAGCCGGCCGAGTAGCGCCGATGTCGCCCTGGAAAACGCTCTTCCGCTACATTGCGCGCCAGTTCTTCACCTGGTGCACGATCATCTTCGTCGCGATGATGAGCATCGTCTTCCTGCTCGATTATATCGAGCTGATCCGCCGCGCCGGCACGCGGCCCGACGCGACGCTGCTCATCCTCTTGGAAATGGCGGCGCTGAAGCAGCCCGACATGATGCAGCAAGTGATGCCGTTCGCCATTCTCTTCGGCACGATGATGGCTTTCTGGCGCCTGACGCGCAGCCATGAGCTGGTCGTCGCGCGGGCCGCCGGGATTTCCGCGTGGCAATTCCTCGCGCCGCCGCTCTCGGGCGCGTTTCTCCTCGGCGTGTTGATGGTGGCGGTGTTCAACCCGGTCGCGTCGGTCATGCAGGCGGCCTACGAGCAGCTCGACAACCGCATCCTGCGCGGCAGCGGCGATCAGCTCAGCCTGTCGCGCAGCGGCTTCTGGCTGCGGCAAAGCGACGATGTCGGCAATCACTCGATCGTTCATGCGCGCGGCTTCGCGGTCAATCGCCGGGCCCTCGACGACGTGATGATCCTCTTCCTGGCCAGCGATACGAAATTGACGCGGCGCATCGATGCGCAGCAAGCGCTCTTGAAGAACGGCGTCTGGGAGGTGCATGACGGCACGGAATGGGAGCCGAACAAGCCGCTGGCACCGTTCACGACGATCAATGTCGACACCAATCTGACGCTGAACAAGATCCAGGAAAGCTTCGCCTCACCCGACACCATGTCGTTCTGGGAGTTGCCCGGCTTCATCCGCCTGCTCGACGCCTCGGGCTTCTCCTCGCAGAAGCATCGCCTTTACTTCAACGCGCTGCTCGCGCGGCCCTTCCTCTTCGCCGCGATGGTGCTGATCGCCGCGAGCTTCAGCCTGCGGATGCAACGCCGCGGCGGCGCGACGCTGATGATCGGCGCCGGCGTCGCCGCCGGGTTCTCGCTCTACTTCCTTTCGGATGTCGTGTTCGCGCTCGGCCTTTCCGCCAGTATTCCGATTACGCTCGCAGCCTGGACGCCGACCGGCATCACCTGGCTGCTCGGTGCAACGCTCTTGCTTCATCTCGAGGACGGTTGACGCTTCATGGGGGGAAAGGGGGTCTTCTGGGGAACGATCGGAGGCGTGCTCGCCTCCGGCTTGCTGTTGCTGAGCGCCTCGGCCCAGCAGGCGGGCTCACCGCCAGGCGCCTCGACGCGATCGGGCGGCCCGGCCTCGATCCTGTCGCCGGGCAGCCCGGGCGAAGCGGGAACGGCCAAAAGCGGCGATCAACCCGTGCTGGTCAGCGCCGACGAGCTGCAATACCAGCAGGATCTCGGGCTTGTCATCGCCAAGGGTCATGTCGAGCTGAGCCAGGAGGGCCAGGTCCTGCTCGCCGACACCGTCACCTACAATCAGCGCACCGACACCGTCACCGCCTCCGGCCATGTCAGCATCACGCAGCCGACCGGCGACATCGCCTTCGCCGATTACATGGAGCTGCGCAACAATTTCCACGACGGCTTCATCAAAGATGTTCGCATGCTGCTGTTCGATGGCTCGCGCCTCGCCGGCAACACGGCGCGGCGCGTCGGCGGCGTGCGCACCGAGATGCGGCGTGCGGTCTATTCGCCCTGCCAGCTCTGCGCCGCCGATCCAACGGCGCCCCCGGTCTGGCAGATCAAGGCCGAGGACGTGGTCGACGACAAGGATCTGCTGATCGTCGAGTATCGCAACGCGATCATGGAGATCGACGGCATCCCGATCATGTATATGCCGTATTTTTCGCATCCCGATCCGTCGGTGAAGCGCGCCAGCGGCTTCCTGCCGCCGGTGATCGGCCATGATTCATCGAACGGCTATCGCTTCGGCCTGCCCTATTACTGGGTGATCAGCCCGGACAAGGACGCGACGATCCGGCCGATCTTCACCTCCGACGGCGGGACCGTGCTCGATGGCCAGTATCGCCAGCGTTTCGGCAACGGCGTTCTGGTGACGGATGACAGCGTCACGCTCGGGAGCAAGAGCCTCAACCCGCGCAACTTCGACCGCAACGCCAAGGGGCTGCGCGGCCATTTCTCCGCGACCGGGATCTGGGATCTATCGTCGAGCTGGCGCGCCGGGCTCGAGGGTACGGCGACCACCGACCAGACTTATCTGCAGCGCTACCACTTCCCCTATACGACGAACTTCCTCACCGATCATCTCTATCTCGAGCGTTTCGGCCCGACGAGCTACGCCAATATCAGCGCCTACGCCTATCAGAATCTCGACCCGAGTTTCAGCATCGCGGCCGAGCCTTTCGTGCTGCCGCAAGCCTATTACACCTGGACGACGGCACCCGACTTCCTCGGCGGGCGCTGGCAGGTCAACGGCGACGTGCTCAATCTCGCCAAGCGCAACTCCTACAACGTGCGGCGCTTCTCGCTCGGCAGCCAGTGGCGCGCGCCTTTCGTCAGCCCGCTCGGCGATCGCTATCAATTCAGCATGAACCTGCGCGGCGACGGCTATGACACCGATTTCCGCCCGGGCTCCGGCTTCTCGCCGACACCTGCAACGAAGGTGACGGGCCGCGTCTTCCCGCAAGCGGCGCTCAATTGGCGTTACCCCTGGGTGAGCCAGATCGGCAATATCAGTGCCTTGATCGAGCCCATCGCCGCCGCCTTCGCCGCTCCGGTCGGCGACAATCCCACCCGCATTCCCAACGAGGACGCGCAGAGCTTCGAATTCGACGACACCGATCTCTTTATCGGCAACCGCTTCCCGGGCTACGACCGCGTCGACGGCGGTCAGCGCGTCGATTACGGGCTGCATGCCGGCGTGTTCAACCCGCTCGCGGGCAGCACGCAGTTCCTGGTCGGCCAAAGCTATCGCCTGCAGAGCAACTCGCAGTTCCCGGTGGGCACGGGCCTCGACCGTCGCCGCTCCGACGTTGTCGGGCGCGTGACCATTTCGCCGAGCGGGTATTTCAACCTTTTCTACCGCGCCCGCCTCGATAGCCAGGATTTGGCGATGCGGCGCCAGGAGGTCGGCACCTCTGGCGGCTTCGCCAATCTCAACGGCTCCATCAGCTATATCGCGACCTCGCCGATACCGGGCCAGCCGACGATCCAGCCGGCGAGCCAGATCAGCTTTGGCGTCAACTTTGCGCTGACCGACCGGTGGTCGGGCCAGGTGACGCAGACCCAGAACCTCAACCAAGGCGCCACCAGCCTCAACTCGGCGTTTCGCCTCACCTATCGCGACGACTGCCTCGCGGTCACCGGGTCGATCCAGCGCAGCGCGATTTCGATCGGCGACCTAAAGCCCGGCGTGTCCTTCGTCGTGAGCTTCGTTTTCCGCAACCTCGGGGACGTGTCGCTAACGCCCTGAGCTGCACTGCCCCATGGCTTTTGCCCGAGGATCCTGCGCCGCGGGGCTGCGCCGAGATGCCGCTTGGGGCGCGGCCGCTTTCGGTCTATAAATTCGCCGCCCCCGATCATGAATCCGCTTTGCCTATGAAATGGTTGCTCGGTCTCGGCTTCGTTCTCGCGCTCGCCGGCGCGTGCCAGGCGCAGGAGACGCGCATCGCCGCCGTCGTCAATAACGACATCGTCACGGCCGACGACGTCAATGCCCGGCTGATGCTCCTGCTGCGCTCCTCGGGCATTCCCGATACGCCGCAGAACCGCCAGCAGCTTCTGAACCGGGTCCTGCAACAGCTCATCGATGAAAAGCTCGAGATGCAGGAAGCCAAGCGCTTCAAGGTCGTCGCGGACAAGGCCGAGGTCGAGAAGGCGCTCGCCAGCATCGAGGCGCGCAACAACATGCCGAAGGGCGGGCTCGACCAGTATCTCAAATCGGCGGGCGTTCCGCGCTACACCCTGGTCGACCAAGTCACCGCCTCGCTCATCTGGAACAAGGTGGTGGACGGCCGCTATTCCTCCGATGTCAGCGTCTCCGATGCCGAGGTGAGTGACCAGATCGCGCGTCTCAAAGCCGATATGGGCAAGCCGCAAAGCCATGTCGCCGAGATCTTGCTCGCGATCGACAATCCGACGCAGGAACCCGAGGTGAAGGCGCTCGCCGACAAGCTCATCCAGCAGATTCGCGCCGGGGCGCAGTTCCCCGCCGTGGCGCAGCAATTCTCGCAATCGCCGAGCGCGGCGACCGGGGGCGACATCGGCTGGGTGACGCCGAACCAGTTCGGCCCGCCGCTCGATGAAGCGATCTCGAAGATGAAGCCGGGCGAGATGTCCTATCCCATCCGCACCACCGCCGGTTATTACATCCTCTATCTCCTCGATCGCCGCACGCCGGGACAGACCAGCGTCGACGACACCCTGCTCTCGCTCGTCGAGGTGATTTTGCCCGTGGCGCCCAACGCCCCGGCCGCGCAACAGCAGAAAGTGATGGCACAGGCGCAGAGCATCAGCGACGCGGCGAAGAGCTGCGAGGACATGGCGAAATTCGCGCGCGAGCAGGCGCCGCAGAGCTCGACCCAGAGTCCCAATGTCCGCGCCGGCGACCTCGCGCCCGATATCCGCGGCGTCGTGCTCGGTCTCAAAGTGTCGCAAGCGAGCAAGCCGCTGCCGATGCGCGGCGGCGTCGGCATCATCATGGTGTGCAAGCGCGCCGATCCCAACGCCGCAGTGCCGACGCAGGACCAGGTCTATGACGAGCTGATGCACGTGCGTCTCGACCAGATCTCGCGCCGTTACCTGCGCGATCTGCGCCGCTCCGCCTATGTGGATATTCGCGGGTGAAGCGCAGCCGCGCGCCGCTCGTCCTCACCATCGGCGAGCCCGCCGGCATCGGCGGCGAGATCACGCTGAAAGCGTGGCGCGCGCGTGACGCATCGCCTCTGCCGCCGTTCTTCGTCCTCGATGTCCCCGAGCGGCTGACGCGGCTCGCCGTATCGCTCGGCCTCGATGTGCCGGTGCGCGCCATCGCCGCGCCCGCGGAAGCCACCGCGATTTTCCCGCGCGCATTGCCGGTGCTGCCGATCGCGCTGCCGCATCCGGTTGTGCCGGGCAAGCTCGATACCGGAAACGCGCCGGCGGTCATCGGCGCGATCCGGCAAGCGGTCGAGCTCGTGCAGCAAGGGCGCGCCGCTGCGGTCGTCACCAATCCGATTCAGAAAGAGACGCTCTACGCCGCGGGCTTCCATCATCCCGGCCACACCGAATACCTCGCCGAGCTCGCCGGCGGCGTGACGCCGGTGATGATGCTGGTCGGGCCGGAGCTGCGCGTCGTGCCGGTGACGATCCACACGGCGTTGCGGCAAGCCATCGCCTCGCTGCGCACGGAAGACATCGTCACCGCGGGCAAGATCACCGCCGCGGGCTTGCAGCGCGATTTCGCCATCGCGAAGCCGCGGCTCGCGATCGCCGGGCTCAACCCGCATGCCGGCGAGAACGGCACGATCGGCCGCGAGGATATCGAGATCGTCGCGCCGGCGGTCGAAAAGCTGCGCGCGCTCGGCATCGATGCCACCGGCCCGCTGGCGCCCGACACTATGTTCCATGCCGCGGCGCGAGCGCGCTACGACGTCGCGCTCTGCATGTATCACGACCAGGCGCTGATACCCTTGAAGACGCTCGATTTCGACCGCGGCGTCAACATCACGCTCGGCCTGCCCTTCATCCGCACCTCGCCCGATCACGGCACGGCACTCGACATCGCCGGCAAAGGGATCGCCAATCCGGCGAGCCTCATCGCCGCGATCGCGCTCGCCGGCGAGCTCGCTGAGCGCCGTGTCGCCGCTCCCGCCCCCGCCTAAATTATTGACGCCTGAGCTGCCGCCGCTTCGCGAGATCATCCGCCGCTTCGAGCTCGGCGCGCGCAAATCGCTTGGCCAGAATTTCCTCCTCGATCTCAACCTGACCCGGCGCATCGCGCGCGCCGCCGCGCCGCTCGATGATGCAAACATCATCGAGATCGGCCCGGGCCCCGGCGGCTTGACCCGCGCGCTGCTGCTCGAAGGCGCGCGCCACGTCACCGCCATCGAGCGCGATCCGCGCTGCGTCACCGCCTTGCGCGAACTCGAGGCGGCGTTCCCCGGGCGCCTCGCCATCGTCGAAGGCGATGCGCTCGAGATCGACGCGGCGAGCCTGGTGCCGGCGCCGCGCAAGATCGTCGCGAACCTGCCCTACAACATCGCGACGCCGCTGCTGATCGGCTGGCTCGGCGAGGAGCGCGCCTTCGCGAGCCTCACCCTGATGTTCCAGAAGGAAGTCGCCGAGCGCCTCGCCGCCGCGCCGGGTGATCAAGCTTACGGCCGGCTCGCCGTGCTGACGCAATGGCACTGCACGGTGCAGCTCCTCTTCGACGTGCCGCCGCAAGCTTTCGTGCCGCCGCCCAAGATCACCTCGACGGTCGTGCAGCTCGTGCCGCGCGACGCGCCGCTCGCGGCTTGCGATCAAGCGGCGCTGGAGCACGTCACCGCCGCGGCTTTTGGCCAGCGCCGCAAGATGCTGCGCCAGAGTCTCAAATCCCTAGGGGGCGATACCGCCGCGCTGATCGCGGCCGCAGGCGCCGCGCCGACCGCGCGCGCCGAGGAATTATCGGTCGAGCAATTCTGCGCGCTCGCAAGAGCGCTGGGAAATCCTTCCCGAAACGCGTGACATCACGCCCGCGTTCCAACGCGGCGATGGAAATAAATCGGCGAACCGTCGACCGGCGCTCGTGCTTTCTAGCAGCGGAGCAACGCGCAAATTATGCCGCCGGATCGAAATCCCCCCACATTGCCGCATTCGCGCCTGCGCATTGCCCAACTTGGGCCGCTCGCCGAAAGCGTGCCGCCGAAACTCTACGGCGGCACGGAACGCGTGATCGCGTGGCTGACCGAGGAACTCATCGAGCTCGGCCATGAGGTCACGCTATTCGCAAGCGGCGATTCGAGGACCCGGGCCACACTCGTTCCGGTCGTTCCGCGCTCGCTGCGGCTAGGGCGGCCCCGCACCGACCCCGTGGCCGCGCAAGCCGCTGCGCTGGAAATGATCGCACGCCGCGCGCGCGATTTCGACATCATCCATTGCCATCTCGACTGGATCCACCTGCCCCTCCTCAGCCGCGCGCGCGTGCCTTTTGTCACGACCTTGCACGGGCGGTTGGATATCGCCGGCCTGCCCGCGACGGCCGCGCTTTTTCCGGATGCGCCGTTCGTTTCGATCTCGGACAGCCAGCGCCGGCCGCTGCCCGAGGCGCTTTGGCTGGGGACGGTCTATCACGGCTTGCCCGCCGCCTCGTTGCGCCCGTCATTCGCACCGGGCGATTATCTGGCGTTCCTCGGCCGTCTCACGGCCGAGAAAGGGCCGGAGAGCGCGATCCGCATCGCGCGCGACGCGGGCCTGCCACTGCGCATCGCGGCGAAAATTCCACGCGCGAACACGGCCTACTTCAAAGAGCAACTGGAGCCGCTGGTGGACGGCGATCAGATCCGCATCACGGGCGAGGTTGACGACAAGGGAAAGCAGCCGTTTCTCGCCGGCGCGGCCGCCCTGCTCTTTCCCATCGATTGGCCCGAGCCGTTCGGATTGGTGATGATCGAGGCGATGGCCTGCGGCACGCCGGTCATCGCCTTTCGCGACGGCTCCGTTCCCGAAGTCGTCGAGCACGGTGTCAGCGGCTTCATCGTCGATAGCGAAGAAGAAGCCGTCGAGGCCGTGAAACGCGTGCGCGATCTCGATCGGAGGAAGGTTCGGGCGGCCTTCGAGCGGCGCTTCACGGCAAGCCGCATGGCAAGCGACTACGTCGAGCTTTACCGGAGATTGCTGGAGGATTCGCCGTTGCTGTCGGCGCGCGCGGACCCCGCTCCGGCGTGAAGGCGGCGCGTGCTAGGCCTTCGTGCGCAGCGCGTTGACGAAATCGGAAAGCCCGACCTGGCGCGTGCGCCGCTTGCGCTCCGCCTCGAGGATCGCCTGCACCTGGCGGAGGCTGGCGTCGAGATTGTCATTGACGATGACGTAATCGTATTCCGCCCAATGGCTCATCTCGTCGGATGATTTCGCCATCCGCTCTTGCACCACGTCGGCGCTATCCTGCGCGCGGCTTTGCAGCCGCTCCTTCAGCGCTTCGATGGTCGGCGGCAGGACGAAGACGGCGACGACATCGGCGCCGACATTCTGCTTCAGCTGCTGCGTGCCCTGCCAATCGACATCGCTGATGATGTCCTGGCCGCTTTCCAGCGCCTGCATCACCGGGCCGCGCGGCGTGCCGTAGCAATTGCCGAAAACGATCGCGTGCTCGAGGAGCTCGCCCTGCGCCACCATCTGATCGAATTTTTTGCGCGCGACGAAGTGGTAGTGCTTGCCGTCGATCTCGCCCGGGCGCTTCGGCCGCGTCGTCACCGAGACCGACATGGCGAGCTTGCCGTCGGTCTCGAAGAGCTTGCGGCTGATCGTCGTCTTGCCCGCGCCCGAGGGCGATGAGAGGACGAGAAGCAGGCCACGGCGCTTGATCGAGGGCTCGGCCATCCGCGCTACTCGATGTTCTGCACTTGCTCGCGCAGCTGCTCGATCGCGGCTTTGAGCGCGAGGCCGATGCGGGTCAATTCGAGATCGGCCGATTTCGAGCACAGCGTGTTGGCTTCGCGGTTGAATTCCTGGCAGAGGAAATCGAAGCGCCGGCC
>DATNGE010000036.1:0-14651 GCA_035606035.1 Allostellaceae bacterium | reverse complement strand
GGTCGGGATCCATCAGATAGGAGTGCCAGTTCGAACCCGGCATGTCGCGGCCCGAGCGCACGACCTTTTGTCCGTTGCGCCGGAACCAGGCATCGCCTTCGACGACCTCGGCGAGGCTGCCGACCTGCCAGGTGATCTGGTTGATCGTCACATCGTCCTTGTGGAAGCCGGTGCGGTCGGTCGCCTTTCGGAGGCGGTGATTATAAAGAACGAAAGCGTGGTGATCGCCGCCATAGCGGAAGAAGTAGCCGTTGAGATCGCCGAATTCCTTGAATGCGTCCGGCGCTTTGCCGCCCATCGGCCGGACATCGGTGATGCGGAATCCCAAGAGATCGTTGTAGAAGCGCAGCACCTCGCTCATGCGATAGGCGTTGAGGCCGAAATGGCCGAGCCGCCGGATCTTGAACGGCTGGTCGAACAGCACGCCGCCAACGCTATATTTCGCTTCCGTCTCGATCGCCATAAACGTCTCGCCTCGTTGATTAGGGACCAACCTCGGTCACCCCCGGCATAACCAGTTTCTCTGGCGACAAATCGCCTTTGAGCTCGCCGGTTTTCTGCAGCACCGCGACGAGGCTCTTGAGCGCCGCCTTCGATACCGTGCCGCTCTTCTCGAAGAAGCCGATCTTGCGATAATAGTCGTAGCTCTGCGCGTTGTCGTTGACGCTCGTCTTGCTCGCCGCGGCCATGATCGCGATCGCCTGGTCGCGATTCTTATCGTCATAGAACCAGGCGACGCTCTTGAGATAAGCCGCCATGAAGCGCTTGGCGCGCGCGGCGTTGGCGCCCGCCCAGGCGCGGCTGATATCGATCGTGCCGAAAGGAAAATCCTTCACGTAATCGGCGGCGAGGCCGAGCGTCGCGAAACCGTCGGACGCCGCTTTGAAGCTCGCCGGCGCCGAGAGGATCGCGGCGTCGACCGCTTTCGATTCGAGCGCCGCCAGCCGTGCCGCCGTCGAATCCGTCGGCAGCGCATCGACATCGCTGTCATGGAGCCCATTCGCTTCGAGCATGCGATCGAAATAGATGCGCGCGATATCGGTGGTCTGGCCGACGGAGATCGTCTTGCCCTTGAGCTCCTTGATACTCTTGATCTCGGGCTTTGCGA
Source organism: Allostellaceae bacterium (assembly GCA_035606035.1). Classification (GTDB taxonomy): domain Bacteria; phylum Pseudomonadota; class Alphaproteobacteria; order ATCC43930; family CGMCC-115725; genus CAIKMD01. The sequence continues at coordinate 13,543 of DATNGE010000036.1, read as the reverse complement.
GGAGAGAGAAGGGCGCGGGTGTCGCCTCGATCGTCAGGATCGCCACCGCGGCGCCGCCGGCGATGCCGCGCACCGGATCGAAGGCGCTGGTGTCGCCCATATCGAGCGCGCCGGCGGCGAGCTGCTGCATGACCTGCGCACTCGAGCGCGTGAAGATGATGTCGAGCTTGACGCCGCTTTGATCGAAAAAGCCCTGATCGAGCCCGATATAGATCGGCCACACGATCGCCGATGGCGCGCCGACATGGCCGAAGGTGATCGTATCCGCGGCACGGCTTGCGCTGCTCGCGATGCCAAGCATCGCAGCGAGAACGAGGGCGAAAACGGCGGATCGCATGATCACGCGAGCACCTTCCCTTTGACGGCGCTGGCCACACCCGGAACGGTGATGCGCCCATCGGGCCCGGGTCGCAGTTGTGCGTCGAGCGCTCGGCGCAGCTTCTCGCGCTGTTCGGCCGGCATGCGGGCGATCAGCACCCCCTGAGGACCGGCTGGCAGGATGATCGATTGCCAGTAATCTTCGGCGCTCGAGAAGACGGTATCAATTTTGATATGCCGTGCCTCGACCGCTTGCAGTCCGGCTTTGCTCCACAACTCATGCAGACCTTCGACCGTCGCAACCCCGGCGCTCGGAGGTCTTGGCCCTTCGACGCCGATAGCGCTAAGGGCGCGATAGATGGGGTCGACAGGCGCACCGCCAACGGAGAAGTCCCACATATACGTTGCAACCATCCCGCCTCGCCGTGTCACGCGCGCCATTTCGGCCGCGGCTTTCGCCGGATCGGGCACAAAGGAGATCGCGAGCGCCATCGCGACGATATCGAAGCTGCGATCCGCGAAGGGCAGGCGCTGCGCGTCGCCGGTCCGAAACTCGGCGATATTCGTGCCCGGTCGCGTGCGCGCATAAGCGAGCTGGCCCTCGGACGGATCGACGGCCGCAACCTTGGCCGGCGCGCAGCGTGCGATGATCTCTTCGGTGAAAGCGCCGTTGCCGCAGCCGACGTCCAGCCAGGAAAGATTTTTCCCGGGCGCCAGCCAGTCGAGGAACTCCCGCCCGACAAGCTTGCTCCAGCGTCCCATGAGCCGCTCATAGGCAGCGCCGTCATTGAATTGCGATTCGGCCTCGCTCATTCGCCTCGCCCCGAAAACATTTTCGCGACCGAGCTTGAAAGCCGCGGCCGCGAAAATCAATCGCCGGGAAGGATGGGCGAGGTCGCGCTCAGCGCGCCGTCATGGGCACCCGATGCTCAGGCGCGGGCGAGCACGCAGGTCCCGCGGCCGAAATCGCGGCCATTGCGGGCAACATCGTCGTTGAAACCTTCGGCGACGTGATCGTCGCCATGGGAAGCGAGGCAGAGGCAGGCATTGATCGCGGCAAGGATCGCCTCGTCGATGCGCTCGGGCGCGAGGGAATAACGCTTGATGGCCTGGAGGCTGCGGCCGACCGAGGTATTGGTGCCCATGATCGTCTCGAAGGCATTCATGATCCGCGTGGTCGAATCTGGCTGCATCGCTTTCCCCCATGAGCCGCTTTGCGTTACTGCGCGGCTTGATCCGCTTTCGACGGCACCGGCGATTCGTCGATGCGAAGCGGCGGGAGTTCGGTAGCCAGATCCTCATCCTCGAGGTTGAGGCTGGCATTGATCGCGGCGAGGAGGATCTCGTCGATCTGCTCGGGAAAGATGGCGAAACGCTTCAACGTCTCGAGCTCGCGCACGATCGAGCGGCGCTGCAGCATCGCGGCAAGGGTCTCGACAATCTGGTCGACGCGGTTGGGATCGAAGGAAGTGAACGACATAAAGCCTCTCCTCAGGCGGCCCGTTTCGGCGCGCGGAGCCAGGCGGTGACGACGAATTGGTTGCCATCGAAATCGAGATCGGCCGCCCAGCGCCCGTTTTCCCAGCCCGCCGGCATGAAAAGGAAGCCGCGCAGGGTGAGGTAGGCGAAAGCGTCCTCGCGCGTGGGAAAGAGGCGTTTGAACTTGGTGGTCAGAGTCATGGAAGCGCTCCTCGGGGGCAGGTCCGCTCTCATGTGCTTGCCTTGCGTGTGCCTTAAAGATGCCAAATTTGTGCCGCGAAAAAAACTCAGGATTTTTGCGTACGCGTTTTTTCGTAGGCTGAAGCTCGGCCATAAGGGGCGCGCGGGGCCTTTTAATTTCGGCGGAAAGCCGCTATTTCTGAGGCATTGCTGGTACCGGCGCCGCGCCAAGCCGCGCCCAAAGGTCGCATAAAGATGCAGAACAAATGGTCCCCCGATAGCTGGCGGAGCATGCCTATCCGCCAAGTGCCGGAGTATCCCGACGCCGCCGCCCTCGACTCGGTGACCGGGACGCTGCGCAACTACCCGCCGCTGGTCTTTGCCGGCGAGGCGCGGAGCCTCAAAGCCAGCCTCGCCAAGGTAGTGGAAGGCAAGGCGTTCCTCCTCCAGGGCGGCGACTGCGCCGAGAGCTTCGCCGAATTCCACCCCAACAACATCCGCGACACCTTCCAGGTGTTCCTGCAGATGGCGGTGGTGCTGACGTTCGGGGCGGCCTGCCCGGTGGTGAAGGTCGCGCGCATGGCCGGCCAATTCGCCAAGCCCCGCACCTCGGACACCGAGACGCAGAATGGCGTCACGCTGCCGTCCTACCGCGGCGACATCATCAACGGCATGGACTTCACCCCCGATGCGCGGAAACCCGATCCGCAGCGCATGGTCCAGGCCTTCAGCCAGTCGGCGGCGACGCTCAATCTGCTGCGCGCCTTCGCCCAGGGCGGCTATGCCGATCTGCACCGGGTCCATAACTGGACGAAGGGCTTCATCGCCGACAGCCCGGCGAACAAGCGCTACGAGGAACTGGCCGACCGCCTGACCGAGACACTCGATTTCATGGCGGCTTGCGGCCTGACCTCGGAGACGACGCCGCAAATCCGCGAGACCGAGCTCTTCACCTCGCATGAGGGGCTGCTGCTCGAATACGAGCAGGCGCTGACCCGCGTCGATTCGACCACCGGCGATTGGTACGACGTCTCAGCGCATATGCTGTGGATCGGCGATCGCACGCGCCAGCCCGACGGCGCGCATGTCGAATTCCTGCGCGGCGTGAAAAATCCGATCGGCCTTAAATGCGGCCCGACCATGCCGGTCGACGATCTGCTGCGCCTGATCGACATTCTCAATCCGGACGACGAGCCGGGGCGGCTGGTGCTCATCACCCGCATGGGTGCCGACAAGGTCGAGAGCAAGCTGCCGCCGCTGATCCGCGCCGTCGCGCGCGAGGGTCGCAAGGTGCTGTGGTGCTCGGACCCGATGCACGGCAACACCATCACCTCGGCGACCGGCTACAAGACGCGCGCGGTCGATTCGATCTTGCGCGAAGTGAAGGGCTTCTTCGCCGTGCATGAAGCGGAAGGCACCTATGCCGGCGGCGTCCATTTCGAGATGACCGGCCAAAACGTCACCGAATGTATCGGCGGCGCGCAGGCGATCACCGAAAGCGGCTTGGGCGATCGCTATCACACGCATTGCGATCCGCGGCTCAACTCCAATCAGGCGCTGGAGCTCGCCTTCCTCATCGCCGAAGAGCTGAAGAAGAAGCGCCTCGCGCCGAAGAAGCAAGCGGTCGCGGCGGCGCAGTAAGTCGCGAAGCAAGCCGGGTGCGTTCCCATAATCTTCCGCGCATCAGCGCGCGCTATTGGTGCGCGATCGTGGTCGCGAGCATGGCGGGCGCGAATACCGGCGATTTCGCCGCGCGCTATCTCCATCTTGGCCACACGCGCGGCTTGCTGCCGCTGGGGCTGATCTTTCTGGCGATCGTTCGGGCGGAGACCCGCGCGAGCCGCGCGACCGAGGCCTATTACTGGCTCGCCATCATAGTGCTGCGGACCGGCGCGACCAACCTGGCCGATCTCGCGACCCATGATTTGCGGCTCGGCTATCCGTTGACGCTCGCGGCACTGACAGTGCTGATCGCCGCGGTATTGCTTTTCGTCTTTTGGCGCGACGGCAGCGCCGCGCCGGCCGCGGCGGACGGACGCAAGCTGCCCGCGACCGACAGCGCATATTGGCTGGCGATGCTGACTGGCGGGACACTCGGCACGGCGGGTGGCGATTTCGTCGCCGATGAGCTCGGGCTGGGCGTGGGTTACGGCTCGCTTTTCCTCTTCGCCACGTTCCTGATCGTCCTTTTCGCCGCGACGCGCATCGGCAAGATGGGACTTTTCTGGTATTGGGCGGCCATCGTGGCGGCACGCACCGCCGGTACGACAATGGCGATTTCCTGCCGAGCCGCCGCGGTCTCGATCTCGGCCTACCGCTAAGCACGGCAATCACGCTAACGGCGCTCGCGCTGATCGTCCTGTTGTGGCGCGACCGTGCCGCCGCAACCGAGGGCGGACCACACCCGGTCGAAGAGATGTCAGGCAATTAGTCCTTAGCGCGAATTGCGCTGACCGTTATCGGCGTCGTTCTTCGTGTCGCCGGTGTTGCTCTGCTGGGCTGCTTTTTTGTCCTTCTTGTTCGCTTCGTGATGTCCAATTGCGCAGCCTGCCGCGGCGCCGGCGACGCCATGACCCTTACCGACCATGTGGCCCGCGACACCACCGACGGCTGCGCCTTTGAGACAGCCTTTCGCGTCGACGCCTGCCGGCATCAGAGACAGCGACAGCAAGCTCGCTCCTAGAATCATCCATTTCCGCATTTGGCCTCCTTCTCTCCTTGAGGAAGCAGTCGCGGCGCGTGCCTATCGTTCCGCGCGGGAGGCAAGAATCGGCGTTCCGGAAGCGGCCCTAACGCTGGAGAGGCGGCGTGGTCGTCGGCGGCTTGCGGTGATGCGTCGCCTGCTCATAGGCGTAGGCGATCTCGATCAGCAGCGGCTCGCTCCACGGTCGGCCGATGATCTGCAATCCCGATGGCAGATCCTCGTAGGTGTAGCCCATCGGCACCACGGCGGCGGGCCAATGGAGACCCGAGGCGATCCAGGTCGTGGCGCCCGTCGGCGTCAGATTGCGATCGCCGTTCAGCTTCGGCGGAAAGGACGCGACCGGCAGGATCAGCGCGTCGACGCGGGTGCGCTCCATCGCCGCGAGATAGGCCTCGCGCATGCGGATCTCGAAGGCTTCGAGTTCGCGCACGATCGGATCGCTCGCGGGATCGGGTGCGATCGCGGATGCTTTGAGTCCGTTCTCATGCAGCGGATGGAATTTCTCCGTCGCAATGACTGCGGCGATGGTCTTTGGGAATGACGGACCCGTCGTCGCGAGATAACGCTCGATCGCGGCGCGGACTTCGCTTTGCGGATGCGGCCGCGCCGGGAATTGCTCGAATTCCGGCACGGTGAAGGGATCGACAATCTCGGCGCCGGCGTTGCGCAGATCGAGGACGGCGCGATCGAGCAAGCCGACGATTTGCGGATCAGAGCTATCGAGCGGAAAGGCTTGGCGCAGCACGCCGAGCCGCTTGCCGCGTGCGCCGTCTTGGTTGAGGAACGCTGTGTAGCTTGGCGGGATCTTGCCGGCGGCGTGTGCCGTGGCGGGATCAGCGTCATCGACGCCGGCGATGGCGTCGAGCAAGGCCGCGAGATCGGCGACGCTGCGCGCCATCGGTCCCGCCGTGTCGCGCGAATCGTAAAGCCCGACCATGCCGGCGCGCGAGACCAGAGCCCAGCTCGGCCGCAGCCCGACCAGCGCGTTGTTCGAGGAGGGGTTGCGGATCGAGCCCCAGGTGTCGGAGCCCAGGCCGACGACGCCGAAGCTCGCCGCCAGCCCCGCGCCCGTGCCGCCCGAGGAGCCGCCCGTCGCATGCGCGGTGTTGTAGGGATTGCGCGCGAAGCCGGGCAGGACGGAGTTGATATTGTCGAGCCCGCCGCGCGCCCATTCCGACATTGTCGTCTTCGCCAGGATGATCGCGCCGGCCGCGCGCAGCTTCTTGACCGCCGTCGAATCTTTCTGCGGCACCCAGCCGATCAGCGCGCCGGAGCCGCCCGTCGTCTGCAAACCGGCAGCGTCGTAATTGTCTTTCACCAGCACGGGTATGCCGTGCAACGGTCCGCGCAAGGTGCCGGTCTTCTGCCAATGCGCGTCGAGCGCGTCGGCATCGGCCAGTGCCTCGGGGTTGGTGATGATGATCGCGCCCAGCGCCGGGCCTTTGTTGTCGTAGGCGGCAATGCGATCGAGATGCGCCTGCGTCACACCGCGCGCGCTCGCTCGGCTTGCGCGATAGGCGGCATGGATCGCCGCGATCGTCGCTTCCTCGACCTCAATGCCGGACATTTTTTCGCTGCTCATCACAACCTCCCCACGCTTTAGCCGATTCATAGCAGAACCGGGTGGGTTGCGACTGCCCGGGGGAAGCATGCCGAGTCGCATGCGAACGCAACGGTGATGGTTTTTGCGGCGCGAGGAGTGATAGGATCACGGCATAACGATCGTTTGGGGGAACGCATGAATGATACGCTTTTGCTGATTGCGCGCGTCTTGCTCGCGCTGGTTTTTCTGATGACCGTCTGGGTCATGTCGCCCAATGCGGGCTATCTCGCGAGCGTTCACTTTCCGGCGCCCGAGGTTTTCACTTGGGTCGGGATGGCAGCGGAGATACTGATCGTCATCTCGCTAGTGTTGGGCCTGGAGACGCGGTGGGGCATCCTGCTCGGCATTCTCTACGTCGTCATCGCTACGGCATTCGCTCATCGCTACTGGGAATACACGCCGCCGGCGCAAGGCATCCAATACGCGAACTTCTATAAGAACCTCGCCATTATCGGCGGGCTGATCCTGCTCTACCTGACCGGGCCCGGGGCCTACAGCATCGACAGCAAGCGCGGCAAGAAGCTCACCGCCAGTTAAGACCGGCATATGATGCGACGCGAGAGGCGCTCGCTCGGGCGCCTCTCGCGGGCGCGCTATGATCGTGGCATGCAGCAGTTGCGGCGTGCCTCTCCAAGCGACCATTACGACGGCAAGCGGTTTTCAAATTCGGGCGGCGGTGGCGCGGAGCGGCGCGGCTTTCGTGATTTTTTGCTCTGGCAATTCTCGCGCGAGAGGCCGGTGTGGCCGGAATGGATCGCCGATGACGACCCGCCGGCGCCGGGCCCCCTCGCGCCTGGTGAAGTCGCCGCCACATACATTGGCCACGCGACGCTGCTGCTCCGCTTTGCCGGCTTCAGCGTGCTCACGGATCCGATGTTCTCGCTCCGCGCCAGCCCCTTCGCGTCATTCGGGCCGAAGCGCGTGCGCGCGCCGGCGCTCGCGCTCGAGGATTTGCCGAAAATCGATGCGGTCTGTCTCAGCCACAATCACTACGATCACATGGATCTGGCGAGCCTGCGGGCGCTCCAACTGCGCGGCAATACGCCGATCGTCACCGGCATCGGCAACGGCGCCTATCTCGCGGCGCGCGGCATCGCGAATCTGATCGAGCTCGATTGGTGGCAAAGCGCCGAGCCGGTGACCGGGCTCAAGATCACTTATGTCCCGGCACAGCATTGGTCGCGGCGGCGCTTCTGGGACACCAATCGCATGCTCTGGGGCGGGCATGTGATCGAAGCGCAAGGCGCGCGCGTCTATTTCGCCGGTGACACCGGCTACCCGGCGCAATTCGGGGCGATCGCGCGACGTTGCGGCGTGCCGGATATGGCGTTGCTGCCGATCGGCGCGTACGAGCCGCGCTGGTTCATGGCGCCGCAGCACATGAACCCGGAAGAGGCGGTCAAGGCGCATCTCGATCTCGGCGCGCGCCTCTCGATCGCGATGCATTTCGGGGTCTTCCCGCTGACCGACGAGCCGTTCGGCGCGCCAGAAGCCGCGCTCGCCGCCGCACTGACGCAGTACAAAATCGGCGCGAGCGCGTTTCGCATCCCGGCTTTCGGCGAGACCATCGTAATTACAAAATAAAATCGTAGTTATGACTCTATTTGACGCTACAATTTGCGCAAATTAGCAAGCAGCCCTTACGATCGCAGCGGCGTTGCAGGCGTTGTTTGAAGGAGAGGCATGGAAAAAGGAATGGTTGCGCGATGGCTCGGGTGGCGATCGATCAGGGTGGTGCCCGCCGCAGCCTTGCTGGTGTCGCTGGTCACAGCCTCGCGCGCCGAGACGGTGCTGCGCGTTGGCCACTTTCCCAATATCACCCATGCGCAAGGCCTGATCGCCCATGCGCTGACGCGTCAGGGCAAAGGCTGGTTCGAGCAGCGGCTCAGATCCGGCGTCACCCTGCAATGGTATGTCTACAATGCCGGGCCGGCGGCGATGGAGGCGGTGATCGCGAAATCGATCGATCTCACCTTTGTCGGCCCCAATCCCGCGCTTAATGTCTATGCCAAGTCGGGTGGGACGGAAGCGCGGGTGATTTCCGGCGCGGCGGAAGGCGGCTCCGCGCTGGTCACGCAGCCCGACGGGAATTTGAAAAGCGCGGTGGATTTCCGTGGCAAGAAAATCGCCACGCCGCAGCTCGGAAATACGCAAGACGTCGCGGCGCGGTCATGGCTGATCGCGGGCGGTCTGCGCATCACGCAAACGGGCGGCGATGCGCAAGTCATACCGACCGCCAATCCCGACCAGCTGCTGCTGTTCCGGCAAAAGCAGCTCGCTGGCGTGTGGACCGTCGAGCCCTGGGTGTCACGGCTCGTCAGCGAAGCGGGCGGCAAGGTGCTGGTCGAGGAGCCGAAGGCGCTGACGACGCTGCTCGTCGCGCGCGCCGATTTTCTCGACAAGCAGCGCGAGATCGTGCGCCGCTTCGTCGCGGCACAGCAGGAGCTGACGGATTGGATTGTTGCGCACCCCGACGAGGCACAGCAACTGGTACGCGACGAGCTGAAAGCCGAGACGCAGGTCGATATGGCGCCCGATCTCGTCGCCCAAGCTTGGCAGCGCATTCATTGGGTGCATGACGTGAAGCGCGAGCAGATCGATGATGTCGTGAAGAGCGCGCAAGCCGTTGGGTTTCTGCGCGGCGCGCCCGATCTCGGAGGTTTTATTCAATCGCCGTGACCGCCGATTCCATCGGCCAGCTTGCTGTTGACCGCGTGTCGAAATGGTTTCGCACGTCGCGCGCCTCCGTGCATGCGCTCGATAACGTCACGCTGACTGTCGCGCCCGGCGAGTTCCTCTGCCTGGTCGGGCCGAGCGGCTGCGGGAAATCGACGCTGCTCGACATTGTTGCGGGGCTGACGGCGCCCGATACCGGCAATGTCTTCGCCGACGGCCAGCCGGTCGCGGGGCCCGGGCGGCATCGCCTCGTGATGTTTCAGGAATCCGCCCTTTTCCCGTGGCTCGACGTGTTCGGCAATGTGATGTTCGGGCTGAAGCGCGAGCAAAGCCTCACACGACGGCAAAAACACGAAATTGCCGAGCGCCATCTCGATCTCGTCGGCCTGATGAATTTCAAGAAAGCCTATACGCATGAGCTCTCGGGCGGGATGAAGCAGCGCGTCGCGCTGGCGCGCTCGCTCGCGCCCGACCCGCGCATCTTGCTCATGGACGAACCGTTTGCCGCGCTCGACGCGTTGACGCGCGAGCGGCTTTACGGCGATCTGCAGGAGATTTGGCAAAGCCGGCGCAAGACGATCATCCTCGTGACGCATAATGTTCGCGAAGCGGCATGCCTCGGCGACCGCGTGGTGCTGATGTCGCCCAATCCAGGGCGCATCCGCGAGGCGTTCCGCATCGATCTGCCGCGCCCGCGCGACATCAATTCGCCGCTGCTCGCCGGCCTTGCGCAGGACATCACCGCGGCACTCAAGAGCCACGATCCGGAGCTGGGCCGGCAATGAAACGCGCGCTGCTCGTCACAATCTTCTTCGCCGGGCTCATCCTGTTGTGGAAAGGCGCGACCGTCATCATGGGTTGGTCGCCGCTGCTGTTGCCTCCGCCGGAGGCGGTCGCGCGCTATTTATGGGACGCGCTGCTCGACGGCACGCTCATCTCAGCCTCGATCGTCACCGTGAAACGGCTGCTGATCGGCTATTTCATCGGGGTTGCGATCGGCATGGGGCTCGGCCTCATGGTCAGCACCTCCGATCTCTTCGACAACACGGTCGGTGCGCTGGCGCTCGGGCTTCAGACGCTGCCCAGCGTCTGCTGGGTCCCGCTCGCGCTCTTGTGGTTCGGCCAGACCGAAGGCGCGATGTTGTTCGTCGTGATCATGGGCACGGTCGGCTCGGTGGTGATCGCGACGAGCAACGGCACGCGCTCGATCCCGCCGATCTATGCGCGCGTCGCGCGCACGATGGGCTCGGAAGGTTTCGACAAATGGACGCGCGTCATCTTGCCGGCGGCGTTGCCCTTTCTCGTCACCGGCATGAAGCAGGGCTGGGCCTTCGCATGGCGCTCGCTGATGGCGGCGGAAGTCTACGTCACGATCCTCACCGGCTTCGGGCTCGGCCATCTGCTCGAATATGGCCGCGAGCTCAGCGCGATGGATCAGGTGATCGGCGTGATGATCGTGATCGTCGTTATCGGCCTCATCACCGACAAAGGCCTGTTCGCGCCGTGGGAGCGCTTCATGCACCGGCGCTGGGGCACGGGCACCTCGGTCTCGTAACGATCAATTCCGGCGGAAGGCGGCGTATTGGAATTGCTGAATCGTGCCGAAGGGCGTCGCGTGGCTTTCATCGCCCTGGGCATAGAGCGCGAAATCGGCACCGAGCCGCGCGGCCAGTGTCGCCGGGCTGTAGCGCTGCACCGGCAAGCCGCTGCAGCGCTCCGGCCCGTCGAGCGCGAAGGTCGCCATGATCACGCTCGCGCCGGCGGCGGTGCCGCGCTTCAGCGCCGCGATATACGCGTCTTGCGCCGCGGGCTCGGTGAGAAAATGAAAGACAGCGCGATCGTGCCAGACCTGCCATTGGCGCTGCGGTTGCCACTCGGTGACATCGGCGATGATCCAGGAAAGTCTCTGGGCCTGCACCGCGCCGAGCCGCGCCTTGGTCTTAGCGAGAGCGGTCTCGGCGATATCCAGTACCGTGAGATCGCGGTAGCCGCGGGCGAGCAGATTGTCGGCCAAACGCGAGGCCCCGCCGCCGATATCGATGATCGGCGCCGTGTGATCCCTTGCTGCCGCAGCGATCAGCTTGAGCGAGCCCTCCGGCTTGACCTGGAACCAGCTCACCTGGTCTTCCGCCTTGGCGCTGTAGGTGTCGTTCCAATGCTTCTGGCGGTCGATCATGGAACTTCCTCTGGAACTAAAGCCGCGCCAGGCGCAGACGCAGCGCATTCGAGATGACGGAGACCGAGCTGAGGCTCATCGCGGCGGCGGCGACGATCGGACTCAAGAGCAAGCCGAAAGCCGGGTAAAGCACGCCTGCGGCGAGCGGTATGCCGAGCGAATTGTAAACGAAAGCAAGCAACAGGTTTTGCCGGATGTTGCGCATCGTCGCCCGGCTCAAATGGCGCGCGCGCACGATGCCGGCAAGATCGCCTTTGACCAGCGTGACGCCGGCGCTTTGCATCGCGACATCCGTGCCGCTGCCCATGGCGATGCCGACATCGGCGGCGGCGAGCGCGGGCGCGTCGTTGACGCCATCGCCGGCCATCGCGACGTTGCGGCCTTCGCCGCGCAGGCGCTGCACGACCGCATATTTCCGCTCCGGCGGGATCTCGGCCTCGATCTCGGCGATGCCGAGCTTGCCCGCGATCGCTTGCGCCGTGGTGCGATTGTCGCCCGTCAGCATGACGATGCGGATGCCCTCGGCGCGCAGCGCGGCGAGCGCCCCCGGCGTCGTTTGCTTGATCGGATCGGCGACGGCGATGAGACCGGCAAGAGCGCGGTCGATCGCGACGAACATCGCGCCGGCGCCGTCCTGCCGCAATTCCTCGGCCCGTTTTTCGAGCGGAGCTGTCGCGACACCGAGTTCGCGGAGCAGCGGGCCATTGCCGACGGCGACGCGATGCTGACCGACCGTACCCGTGACGCCCTTGCCGGTCAGCGAGGTGAAATCGGCGACGTCTTGCAGCGCGAGACCGCGCGCTGAGGCGGCCGCGACGATGGCGGCGGCGAGGGGATGCTCGCTCGCGCGCTCGAGACTGGCGCTGAGGCCGAGCAGTGTCGCTTCGTCGATGCCGCCGGCCGTGACGAGCGCGGTGACGCGCGGCTTGCCTTCGGTGAGCGTGCCGGTCTTGTCGACCACCAGCGTGTCGATCGCCTCGAGCCGCTCGAGCGCCTGGGCATTTTTGATCAGCACGCCCGCGCCGGCGCCTTTGCCGACCCCCACCATGATCGACATCGGCGTCGCCAGGCCGAGCGCGCAGGGACAGGCGATGATGAGCACCGATACCGCGGCGATCAGCGCATAGGCGAAAGCCGGCGGCGGGCCCCAGATCGACCAAGCGATAAAAGCGACGGCGGCGGCGAGGATGACGGCGGGCACGAACCACGCCGAGACGGTATCGGCGAGGCGCTGGATCGGGGCGCGGCTGCGCTGCGCCTCGGCCACCATCTGCACGATGCGCGCGAGCATCGTCTCGGCGCCGATCTTCTCGGCACGCATAATGAGCGCGCCGGTGCCGTTGATCGTGCCGCCGATGAGCTTGTCGCCCGGCGCCTTCTCGACCGGCAGGGATTCGCCCGTCACCATCGCCTCATCGACCGCGCTCTTGCCCTCGATCACGCTACCATCGACCGGCACGGCGTCGCCCGGCCGCAGGCGCAAGCGATCGCCCTGCTGCACGCGCTCGAGCGCTATCTCTTCATCGCTGCCGTCGGCGCCGATGCGGCGCGCGGTTTTGGGCGCGAGGTCAAGCAGCGCACGGATCGCGCTGCCGGTGCGCTCGCGGGCGCGCAGCTCCAGCACCTGGCCGAGCAGGACGAGCACGGTGATGACGGCCGCCGCTTCGAAATAGACCGCGACCATGCCGCCGTCTTGCCTGAGGCTCGCCGGGAACAGGCCCGGCGCGACAGTCGCCGCGAGGCTGTAGAGGTAAGCGGCGCCGGTGCCGAGGGCGATCAGCGAGAACATATTGAGCGAGCGATGGCGCAGCGAAGCCCAGCCGCGCGCGAAAAACGGCGCGCCCGCCCAAAGCACGACCGGCGAGGCGAGCGCGAATTGCAGCCAAACCGCGAGCGCGCTCTCGATGTGCAACCAATGCCCGCCCATATCGATGAGCACGACCGGCAACGCCAGCGCCAGGCCGATCCAGAAGCGCCGCGTCATATCGACGAGCTCGGGATTGGGACCCGCCTCGGGCGCAATGCCGGCAGGCTCGAGCGCCATGCCGCAGATCGGACAGGCGCCGGGTCTGTCCCGCCGGATCTCGGGATGCATTGGGCACGTCCAGACCGTCCCAGGCGCAGCCGGCGGTGGCGCGTCGGCCGGTTTAGACGCGAGATATTTCGCCGGATCGGCGATGAATTTCTCGCGGCACTTGGGATTGCAGAAGAAATAATCCTGGTCGCGCCAACGCGCGCGGTGCGGCGTCTTCTGCGGATCGACGCTCATGCCGCAGACCGGGTCCTTGACCCTGATGCCGCCGCTCGGAGCGGCGCCGAGCTCATGGTGATGGTGGTGGTGGCCGGTATCGCTCATGGTGCGTTGCTGGACAGATACCCCCTATGGGTATATAAAAGATGGGATGAG
>DATNGE010000035.1:0-8972 GCA_035606035.1 Allostellaceae bacterium | reverse complement strand
GCAGGTCGCGATCTGAGTTATTCCGGCATTCGCAAAAAAATTTGATCGCGCTTATTGCCGGTTTCTTCTTGACGCACGGGGGGCAACTCGGATACCACGTCGGCCTCTGCCGCAGGGCAGAGTGAGAATTCACCTTTATTAAGGACCACTGGGTTCGATCATGGTCGCGATGAAGCCATCAATGCCGAGAAAGACGCGGGCGCAAGCCTTCGCCGCGGGCGACATCGCTTTGTCCGTACCATCGGCGATAAGCCGAACCGCGATGGCGGCGCATGATGAATATCGGCCCGGATTCTACGGTTTGCAGAATCTGCTCGGTCGCGGCTCGGGAGGTGTGACGGTGGTCTGACACCGCACATCAGGTCCTAGGTACAGGACCCCACCGAGCCCGCCTTCGGCGACCAGCTCGGTGGGGTTTTTGTTTGTTGGCAACGCGGCTCCAAGACATTGAGGAAAGGAGATGTGTCATGACACGCCACAAAGACGACCAGATCACACGAGAAACGATGAGCAAGCGCCGGAAAGGCTTTTAACTCCGAGACGCGCGTCAAACGTGGCGCGCGGATCGTCCACGGCGACAAGGAGTTGATCGAGAAGCTCGGCCGCAACGACCCATGTCCCTGCGGCTCAGGCCGCCGGTTTCAAAGCATGCTGCCTCACATCGCGTCGCTTTATCGCGCGCGACGATTATCGGCGCTGATCGCCGACTTCATCCGTCAGTGAAGAGAACCCGCCACGCTTGGCTTTCGCAGGCGTGGCGGCGTTCGTTTGCGCCTACCAGCGCGCCGCGCCCTCGACCGCGAAAGCGGCGCGCCAATCGCCGCCGTCTTTCAGGATGCCTTCATGCGGCCGCACGTCGCGATGCTGCAGCGGATCGACGCCGGGCGGCGTCTCGCCGCGCTCGACCGCCGCGACGGCTTCGAGCAGCATGCGGCGCAGGAACACGATGGCGCGGTCGGAAGTGCCGAGATGCTCTTGCGTCCGGTCTGTGATCGGGCCCATGCCTTCCTGCACCGCGACGTCCTGCGTGTTGATGCCGGGAATGCCGGTGAAGCTCGTCGCCTTCTGCAGCGCGCGGTCGATCTTGTAATCGTTCGTGCTGTTCGCCTTCAAACGGAAGGTGCCGGGGATATAGGCATCGCGGCCACGGCCGAAGCGGCGCTCGAAGAGGTCGAAGCCTTCCGGATCGATCGGCGAATTCTCGTCGTAGCCGCAAGTCCAGTTGTAGACGCAGGTGTGCTCGTCATCGACCGGCACCCAGATATGCCCATCATAGGCCGGGCGGTGACGGTTGGCGCCGGGCATCGGCGAGCGCACATTGGGCCGCATCTGCTGCACCGGCATGATGTATTGGTAATGCCGCACCCAGATGTCGTCGCCGCCGATCTGCCGCGTGCCGGTATAGGAATAGCCGTAGGGCGTCTCGAAGCATTCGATCTTCGGCGCGTTGTCGCGCGCGAAGAGATAATTCTTGTCGCGGATGTTGCTGTTATGCAGGAAGCCGACATGGGCGGTGTCGAGGCCGCCTTCGAGGCTTTGGAGATAGTTGTTGTCCTGGAAATTCTTCGACACATTGCGATGCGTCTCGGGCGCGCGCGTCCACTCGTAATCGGGCGCCGGCGGCCGCTTGTCCGCGGGACCCATATAGGCCCAGACGATGCCGCCGCGCTCGACCGTCGGATAAGCCTTGATGCGGATGTTGTTCTTCATCGGGCTCGCGGCCGGCTCGCTCGGCAGATCGACGCACTCGCCGGCGGCATTGAACTTCCAGCCGTGATAGACGCAGCGCAGCCCGCATTCCTCGTTGCGGCCGAAGAACAGCGGCGCGCGGCGATGCGGACAGTAGGCATCGATAAGGCCGATGGTGCCGTTCGTGTCGCGGTAGGCGATCAGATCCTCGCCGAGGAGCCGCACGCGCACCGGCGCGCCATCGCGCTCCGCCACTTCGCTCGAGAGGCAGGCCGGCTGCCAATAGCGCCGCAGCCATTCGCCCGCCGGTTGCCCGGGGCCGACATATACCAGCCGCGCTTGATCTTCCGCCCGCATCGCATACTCCCTGAACCTATCGTCCGACGATCTGCAGCTTAGCGAATTGTCGCGCCGCGGCCAATCGGCGGTGCGGTTCGGCGCGGTTCACGGATCGGATGTCAGAGCTCGAAGCTCTGATGGAGGGCCGGGATCTCGATCCGGCCGGAACCGAGCGCGGCGGCGAGCTTGTGCATCACCGGCTCCTCGCCATGGACGATGAAGGTGGTATCGATGCCGGTCATGCGCTGGCGCCAGGCGATCAGTTCGCTCTGATCGGCATGGGCGGAGAAGCCGTTGACCGTGCAGATCGTGGCGCGGACCTGTACCTGCTCGCCAAAGATCGCGACATGCTGGGCGCCGTCGATGATGCGGCGCGCCAGGGTTCCCGGCGCGGCATAGCCGACGAAGATCACGCCCGCTTCCGGTCGTGCCAGATTGTGCCGCAAATGATGGACGACGCGCCCGCCGGTCGCCATGCCTGAGCCGGCCATGATGATGGCGCCGCCCTTGACCTGATTGATAGCGATGGATTCGGCACGGTCGCGCGTGAAGTGGAGCCCGGGCAGACCGAACGGGTCCTTGCCTTCGCGGAACAGCTCGGCGATCGCGGGCGAATAGCAATCGGGATAGCGCTTGAAAATCTCGGTCGCGGAGATCGCCATCGGTGAATCGACAAAGACCGGCATGGCGGCCGGCAGGCGGTTGGTCTCGATGCCTTGGCGCAGGATGTAGAGAAGCTCCTGCGCCCGCTCCAAGGCGAAGGTCGGGATAACGACATTGCCGCCGCGCGCGAAAGTCGCCGTGATCGCGGCGTAGAGTTCCTCCACGGATTCCCGATAGGGGCGGTGGTTGCGGTCGCCGTAGGTCGATTCCATGACCACGGTCTGCGCCGCCGGCGGTGTGCGCGGCGGCTGGAGCAGCGGCCGGTCGGCATTGCCGATATCGCCCGAGAAGAACGCGCTGCGCTTCTTGCCGTTCTCCTCGACCTCGAGGAATACGCTGGCCGAGCCGAGGATATGACCGGCATTGAAGAAGGTGGCGGTGATGCCGGGCGCGATCGGATAGGGCTGCTCGTATCGCACCACGGCGCTGAATTGATGCAGCGAATTGGTGGCGTCGAGCACGGTATAGAGCGGCGGCGCGGCTTTGGCGCCGATTCGCGCGGCGGCGCGCGCGTCCTGTGTCGCATCGGCCTCCTGGAGATAGGCCGAATCGAGGATCACCAGATTGGCGAGCTCGCGCGAGGCGACGGTGGTGACGATCGGCCCGGTGAAGCCGCGTTTGCTGAGGAGCGGCAGGCGCCCGCAATGGTCGAGATGGGCATGGGTCAGGAGCACGCAATCGATCGCCGCGGCGTCGAAGCCGAAGGGCTCGGCATTCTCGAGATTAAGCGCGCGGCTGCCCTGATGCAGGCCGCAATCGATGAGGATGCGCTTGCCGGCGGCCTCAACCAGATGGCACGAGCCGGTGACATCCTGGGCCGCACCATGAAACGATATCCTCATCTTCGACTCGCTCCTCTACCCGCGAAGTGATGCCTCGCGCCGTGTGAAAAATGCTATGTCTCGGTCAGCGCCATTTTCGTGGAGCGACATCGTGGCCGATAATCAGCTTCAAAAGCAATCGCGCAGCTATCTCCTGCCGGTCGATGATCCTGAATTCTTGTTGCGCGAGGAAATGCGCGGCCTGCGTTTCCAGCTCGAATACGACAAGGCGGATCTTCTGCTGCGCGATTGGGGCGTGCGCTCGACCATCATCGTTTTCGGCAGCGCGCGCACGCCTTCGCCGGAGCAAGCGGCGGCAGCGGAGCAGGCCGCGACCACCGATGCCGCACGCGCGCATGCGACGACTTTGGCGCGTCGCGCGGCGATCTATGAGGAGGCGCGTAATTTCGGGCGCATCGCTTCGCAGCGCGGCGGCGCTTTCGCGCCGCATGATCGCTGGCGCGACAACGTCATCGCCACCGGCGGGGGGCCGGGCATCATGGAAGCGGCCAATCGCGGCGCTTACGAGATCGGCGCGCCGAGCATCGGCTTCAACATCACGCTGCCGCACGAGCAGGAGCCCAATCCCTACACGACGCCGGAGCTCACCTTCCAATTCCATTATTTCGCGATGCGCAAGATGCATCTTGCGATGCGCGCCAATGCGCTGGTGGTGTTTCCCGGCGGCTTCGGCACGCTCGATGAGCTGTTCGAGATCCTCACCCTGGTGCAGACCGGCAAGGCGCCGCATGTGCCGATCGTTCTCGTCAATAAGGACTATTGGAGCCGCGTGATCAGTTTCGACACGTTGTGCGAGGAGGAGACGGTCGCACGAGCCGATTGCGATCTCTTCCACTATGCCGAAGACGCCGAAGAGGCATGGGCCGTGATCGCGGCGCATGGCCTGCGCGCCAACCTACCCGATTCGGGTAAGGCCCGGTAAGCGCGCTACACGTCGAGGCGCAAACCTGTATTCTGGTGGCAACAAACCACCGGAATCGGGCCCGCCATGCTCTGGCTGCAATTTGCCATCATTGTTCTCCTCATCCTGCTGAACGGGTTCTTCGCCCTCGCCGAGATGTCGGTTGTTTCGGCGCGCCGCGTTCGGATGCAGCGCGATGCCGATCTCGGTCGCGCCGGCGCCAAGACCGCGATCGAGCTGAGACGCGATCCCGGGCGTTTCCTCTCGACGGTGCAGATCGGGATCACCGTGATCAGCGTCTTGGCGAGCGCGCTCGGCGGCGCGACTTTCGCGGAGGCCATCGCCGACTATCTCGCGCCACTCGGGCTCGGCTCGAAGGCCGGACCGATCAGCTTCGCTATCGTCGTCATTGTGATCTCCTATCTCACGCTCATCCTCGGCGAGCTGGTGCCGAAGCGCGTCGCGCTCAGCCGGCCGGAGAGGATCGCGCGCGGCCTGGCACCGATGCTGGCGCTGATGACGCGGCTCGCGGCGCCGCTCGTCTGGTTCCTCGCCGCGTCGAGCAATCTCGTGCTGCGCTTCCTGCCGCGCGGACCGAAAGAGTCGGTGGCGGTGACCGAAGAGGAGATCGCCATCATGCTGCGTGAGGCGCAGGCCGCAGGCAATGTTCACGCCGCCGAGACCTCGATCGTGCAGATGGCGCTGCGTTTGGGCGATCGCCGCGTCAATGCGGTGATGACGCCGCGCACCCAGCTCGAATGGCTCGATCTCCAGGACAGCCCCGATGAGAACTGGCGCAAGGTGCGCGACAGCGACTATTCGCGTTTCCCGGTGTTCGACGGCGGCTTGGACCAAGTCGCCGGCATCGTCCAGGTGAAGGACATCCTGACTGCCGAAATGAGCGACAAGCCCTTCGATCTGAAGCCGCTGGTGCGGCCGGCGCTCTTCATTCCCGAGACCGCGACGGCGCTCCGCGCGCTCGAGATGTTCCGCAAATCAGGCGAGCCGATGGAGCTCGTGGTCGATGAATTCGGCGATCTGCAGGGTGCGGTGACGCTGACCGATATCCTCCAATCGCTCGTCGGCGATATCGCCGAGCCGGGCGAACCGGCGAGCCCCTCGATCGAGCGGCGCCCCGACGGTTCCTTCATCGTCGACGGCATGACGCCGCTCGACCAGGTGTACGATCTGCTCAACATCGCGACGCGCGCCGACAGCAGCGGCGATTATCACACGCTGGGCGGCTTCGTCATGGCGCGCCTCCATCGCATTCCCGCCGTCGGCAGCCGCATCGAGGCCCAAGGCGTGCAATACGAGGTGATCGGCATGGACGGCCGCCGCGTCGATCGCGTGCTGATCACGCCGCCGAAACCGGCGGAATAGCGGCGCGGTTGACAATCCCCGCCGATAGGCGCTTCGCTGGGCGTCAATCGTAGCTGCGGGAGATTCACCGGATGGATACGCTAACCGAGCACATCCTGACGTCGCGCGAGGATCTTGCGGCACGGTTCGATCCGCCGACCGAGCGCCTGCGGACGAAAGCGCTCGACCACGTCAACGCGGCCGGCCGCAATTTCATCGCGCGGTCGCCCTTTCTCGTCCTCGCGACCTGCGGCGCCGACGGCCTCGATTGCTCGCCCAAAGGCGATGCGCCGGGCTTTGTGACGGTGTCGGACGACGGCAAGACGCTGCTCATTCCCGACCGTGCCGGCAACAACCGCATCGATGGTCTCAAGAACCTCCTCGAGGATGCGCGCGTCGCGACGATTTTCCTCATCCCCGGCGCGAACGAGACCTATCGCGTCAACGGCCGGGCGCGGATCAGCGATGATCCCGAGCTCCGCCAGCGCTTCGTCGTCAAAGGCAAGGCGCCGAAGGTCGTGCTCGTCATCGCGGTCGAACAGGCCTTTCAGCATTGCCCCAAGGCGCTGTTGCGGTCCAATCTCTGGCAAGCCGCGCAAGCCGGCCGGCCGGAAGGCGCGCCGACGCTCGGCGATTTCGCCGTGGCGCGCGATCCGAAGAGCGACAAACAGGCGCTCGATGCCGCCTATTACGGCCGTGTGATGGACGACCTCTACTAGCGCAGGCTTGTCGAAGCGCGCCGATCGTCCCATTTTAACGCCATGACGAACACGCAACTTCCGACGCTCTTCATCTCGCATGGCGCGCCGACGCTTGCGCTGGGGCCGGGCGAGATCGGCGATTTCTGGCACGGGCTCGCCGCGGGGCTGCCGCGCCCCGATGCGGTGCTTGCGGTCTCGGCGCATTGGTTCACCGACCTGCCGCTGGTCGCGACCACGGCGCAGCCGGAGACGATCCACGATTTCTACGGCTTCCCGCCGCAATTCTATCAGATCCGCTACCCCGCGCCGGGCGCGCCGGCGCTCGCAGCGCGGGTGCTCGATCTGCTCCACAAGGCGGGCATCCCGGCGAGCGGCGATGGCGAATACGGCCTCGATCACGGCTCCTGGGTGCCGCTCAAATCCTTCTATCCGAAGGCGGATGTGAAAGTCGCGCAGCTCTCGGTGCAGCCGATGCGCGACGCGCGCTGGCATTATCGGATGGGTCGGGCGCTGGCGCCTTTGCGTGACGAGAACGTGCTGATCCTCGCGACCGGCGGCGCCACGCATAATCTGCGCGAGATGGATCCGAGCGGCGGGCCGCCGCCGGCTTGGGCGCGCGAATTCGACGATTGGCTCGGCGATGCGCTCGAGGGTCATCGCCTCGACGATCTGCTCGATTGGGAGAGGAAAGCGCCGCATGCGCGCCGCGCGCATCCGAGCCCCGAGCATTTCCTGCCGCTCTTCGTGGCGCTCGGCGCCGCGGGTGAAGGCGCGTCCGCGACGCGCATCCATCGCGGCTTCACGCTCGGTGGCCTCAGCATGAGCGCTTTCCGCTTCGCCGCTTAGAGCGACGCCCGCAACTACACTGTCATTCCCGCGCAAGCGGGAATCCAGAATGAAACATTGTGCTGTCGCAATGGACCCCCGCTTTCGCGGGGGTGACGTAGGAGGGAAATCGAAGCGCCTGAGGCGCCGGTTTGGACGGCTTACGCTTTGACGGCGACGCCGTGGTCTTTCAGGTAATCCTGCAGCTCGCCCGATTCATACATCTCGCGGATGATGTCGCAGCCGCCGACGAATTCGCCCTTCACATAGAGCTGCGGGATCGTCGGCCATTGCGAGAACACTTTGATGCCTTCGCGGATCTCGGGATCGGCGAGCACATCGATGCCTTTGAACTTCACGCCCATCGTCGTGAGGATCTGCACCACCGCAGCGGAGAAGCCGCATTGCGGGAAGACGGGCGTGCCCTTCATGTAGAGCAGGACCGGATTGTCCGTGATGTCGTGCTTGATGCGTTCGGTGATTTGGTCTTCCATGGGATCGATCCTT
Organism: Allostellaceae bacterium; assembly: GCA_035606035.1. GTDB lineage: Bacteria > Pseudomonadota > Alphaproteobacteria > ATCC43930 > CGMCC-115725 > CAIKMD01. The sequence continues at coordinate 1,143 of DATNGE010000035.1, read as the reverse complement.
CGCGAAAATTAGTCCCGGGGTGCCGCTGTCTGAAGCGCCAGCGCATGCAACTCGTTGCCCATCCGGCCTTGCAGCGCTTGATAGACCATTTGATGCTGCTGGACGCGGGTCTTGCCCTTGAAGGCGGCGGAAATGATGGTCGCGGCGTAGTGATCGCCGTCGCCGCGCAGATCGTCGATGCGGATCTGGGCGTCGGGGAAACCGGCCTTGATCAGCCTTTCGATCTCGCCCGCATCGATCGCCATGCTCGCCTTTCGCCAAAGGGCTGCGGCCCGGAGACTCAGCTTGCCATGTAATCGGGCAGCCAAGCCTCGTTGAGCCGAATAAGCTCTGCGACGGATATGGCATTGCCCCCGGCCAGTGTCAATTGATCGCCCCCGACCGACCCTAGGGTTAAGGCCGGAATTCCGGCCTTTTCTGCGGCTGCGAGCACCGACTCGGGCTGCGTGGTCGCCAGCACATAGCGCGCCTGATCCTCGCCGAAGAGGAAGCCGTGCTGCGGCACGCCGGCGAGGGTGGTGACGGTGGCGCCCAGCCTGCCGGCCATCGCCATCTCCGCCACCGCGACCAGCAGGCCGCCATCGGAGACATCGTGGCAAGCCGAGATACGGCCGGCGGCGATCTGCTGGCGGACGAAATCGCCATTGCGGCGCTCGGCGGCGAGATCGACCGCGGGCGGTGGGCCGTCCTCGCGGCCCAAGACCTCGCGCAGATAGAGCGAGCTGCCGAGATGCCCCTTGGTCTCGCCGATGAGCAGGATCGCGTCGCCCGGCCGCTTGAAGGCGAGGGTGACGGATTTGGCGGCATCGTCGATGAGCCCGACGCCGCCGATCGCCGGCGTCGGCAGGATGCCCTTGCCATTGGTCTCGTTGTAGAGCGAGACATTGCCGGAGACGACGGGATAGTCGAGGGCGAGGCACGCCTCGCGCATGCCTTCGATGCATTGGGCGAACTGCCCCATGATCTCCGGCCGCTGGGGGTTGCCGAAATTCATATTGTCGGTGACGGCCAGCGGCCGCCCGCCCGCCGCGGTGATATTGCGCCAGCTCTCGGCCACGGCCTGGGCCCCGCCCGTCTCCGGATCGGCCTGGCAATAGCGCGGCGTGCAGTCGGTGGTGAGCGCGAGGCCCTTGGGGCCTGCGC
>DATNGE010000034.1:0-38820 GCA_035606035.1 Allostellaceae bacterium | reverse complement strand
GCGCTGCTGCAGCTCGATGCCGGTGCAACGCGCGCAAAATTCCCGCATCAGCTTTCCGGCGGGCAGCAGCAGCGCATCGGCGTGGCGCGGGCGCTCGCCGCGGATCCCGAAGTACTGCTGATGGACGAGCCCTTCGGGGCGCTCGATCCGATTACGCGCGAGACGCTGCGCGCCGAGCTGTCGCGTATCCACAGATCCACCGGCAAGACCATCCTTTTCGTCACGCATGATATCGACGAGGCGCTTGAGCTCGCCGACGCGATCGCCCTGCTGCGCGACGGCAAGCTCGTCCAATTCGGCTCACCGATCGAGCTGCTGACGCGGCCGGCGGCTGATTTCGTGCGCGACTTCATGGGCGGCAGCGCGCTGGGACTGAAGCTCCTGGCCTTGCGCCCGGTCAGCGAGCGTGTGAAGCCCGAGCCGGCGCCCGGCGAGCCGATCGCACCGGACGCGACGCTCGCCGACGCGCTGTCGCAGATGGTGCTGCGCCGGACCAGCCGCCTGCCGGTCCGCGGCGATGCCGGCAGCGTGAACGGCTCGATCGGCTTGAGCGATCTGGTGGCCTGATGCCGCGGCTGCGCGATCCGCTGCTTTGGCTGCTGTCGCTGCTGCTCTTCTTGCTGCTCGGCATGCCGCTGCTGGAGCCGATCTTTGCCGCCGCCTTCCCCGCTACCACGCCGCCGATCTACGCCGATTACAGCTTCCTCGAACTGTTCCTCTTCCATGCGGAATATGTCGTATTGTCCAGCCTCGCCGCCGCCTTCGTCGGCGTCGGCCTCGGCATTGTCGCAACACGCGAATGGGGCGAGGAATTTCGCCCGATTCTCGAGGCGCTCGCCACCATCGGCCAGACCTTCCCGCCTGTTGCAGTACTGGCCCTGGCCGTGCCGGCTTTCGGCTACGGGCCGCTGCCGACGATGGTCGCGCTGACCCTCTACGGCATCCTCCCGATCCTCAAGAACACGCTCGCCGGACTTGGCAGTGTGCCCGCAGGAGTGCGCGAAGCCGGCGAGGCCATGGGGTTGACGCGCTTTCAGCTCCTGCGCGATGTCGAATTGCCACTGGCGGCGCCGACCATCCTCGCGGGCATCCGTATCTCGGTCATAATCAATATCGGCACGGCTGCGATCGGCTCGACTGTCGGCGCCGTGACGCTGGGCAACCCGATCATCGGCGGTTTGGTGAACGGCAAGGTTGCTTATGTGATACAAGGAGCGCTGGTCGTCGGGGTTTTCGCCATCATGACGGATTTGCTGTTCGAGCGACTCGACCGGCGCTTGCGCCGCTTCGCCAGGCGCGATTAAAACTGGCGCGCGCGGAGGCGGCATGACCCCATCCTGGGACGAGCTGGGCAAGATCGATCCAAAGGCGCTCTGGGAAGCGCGGCTTCAGGCCCATCATGCGGTGCAATGGGTGGCGCGCGCGGCCTGCGCCAACATCATGCCGATGCCCGGCGACACCCATTCCAATTTGGGCTGGAATCGCGATCAGGGCGCGCTCGTCTCCCATGAGCTGCGCGGCAAGGGCCAAACGCTGCGCGTCGGTCTCGCGATCGCGACGATGACCCTGATCGTGCTGCACGATGCGACGGTTGTAATCGATCGATTCGCGCTCGATGGTAAGCGCCACGCCGATGCCGGTGCGTGGCTGGACAGCACCCTGGGCGCCGCTGGTCTAGCGCTGCCGGGCGGCGCGACCCTGCCTTACGCGATCCCGACGCATCCCGTCGGCGACGGCGCCCCCTATGCATGCGGTCCGCAGCGCGGCGAGTTCGCCGTGCTGGCGAATTGGTTCGCCTGCGCCGATGAACTGCTCAGCGCGATACAGAACGCGCTGCCCCAAGGTGCTGCGAGCGTCGCGCGCTGCTGGCCGCATCATTTCGATATTGCGACGCTTTGGACACTGGGCGAAGGGGATGTCCAGACCGCGCCGTCGGTCGGAATCGGCATGTGCCCAGGCGATATCCATTACGCGGAGCCCTATTTCTATGTCACGCCTTGGCCGCGGCCGGCGTCCGAGAGACTGCCGCCGCTGCCACCCCCGGGCGATTGGCACACCAAGGAGTTCACCAGCGCAGTCCTCGCCGGCGCTGCAATTGTCGCCCTGCCGGAGCGAGCTGTCCGCGTGCGGCAATTTGTTGATGCTGCTGTGAATGTCGCGCAGCGCTTAGTGGCCCCGCGGCCGGTTAAGCGCTAGGTTCTACTGCAACAATAAGCGGGAGGGCCGATGGCGCTCGTCTATGATGAACCCCTGCGGTTCGGTCTGTTCTTCGCGCCTTTCCATTCGGCGCGGCTCAACCCGACCTACGCCTTCGAGCGCGACCTGCTGCTGAGCGAGCATCTCGACCGCCTGGGCTTCGAAGAGATCTGGTACGGCGAGCACCATTCCGGCGCGATGGAGATGGTCGCCGCGCCCGAGCTGATGATCGCCGCCGCCGCCCAGCGCACGAAATACATCCGTCTCGGCACCGGCGTGAAGTCGCTGCCCTACTACAATCCCTTCATCGTCGCCGAGGCGATGGCTCAGCTCGATCACATGACGCGCGGTCGCGCCATCTTCGGCGTCGGCCCGGGCGCGCTGCCGAGCGATGCGACGATGATCGGCGTTCCAGTCTCCGAACTCCGCAGTCGTATGGAGGAAAGCCTCGATGTGATCGTGGCGCTAATGAAGGGTGAAACTGTTAGCCACCGATCGCGCTGGTTCGAACTCGAGAAGGCACGGCTCAGCGTCGGCTGTTTCACCCGGCCGATGATGGAGATGGCGGTGACGGTGATTCGCTCGCCCGCCGGTGTCGTCGCTGCCGCCAAGCACGGGCTCGGGCTCTTGACGCTCGGGCCGATGAGCGATGCCATCCTTCATCACCACGCCGCCAATTGGGACATCTATGAGACCGAGAGCCGCAAGCACGGCCACACGCCGGATCGCGGTAAATGGCGTATCACGCTGATGATGCATATCGCCGAGACGCGCGAGAAGGCCTATGCCGACGCCGCCTGGGGTTTCCGCGAGTTCAACAACTACTCGCACGACATCGTCCCGGCGCCGCCGGCGATCCCGCGCGACACCGAGGATCTCGTCGCCGCCGCGCTCGAGAAGCAGGTCGCGATCATTGGCACGCCCGACGACGCGATCCGCGAGATCGAGCGCGTGCGATCAAAGCTCGGCGGCTTCGGCGCGGTCTTGCTCTTCGGGAACGATCTCGCCCCCTGGCCGGCACAGCAGCGCAGCTTCGAGCTCATCGCCGAGTTCGTGAAGCCCCATTTCAGCAAAGCCAACGCACTGCGCGCCGCGAGCTACAAGGCGACGGCTGCGGTGATCAACGAGTTCCGCCAGCAGGCGGGCGCCGCCTCGGCCGCGGCGACCGAGGCGTATAAGAGCAAGCGATAGCCTCTAGGCGAACCTCGCCTCGCCGTGGAGCGCGGGCGTGCCGGCCTGATCGAGCACCCAGACCGTCGCCGATTTGCCATCGGCGCTCGGCGCGCCGCACAGCGTGATCGGGCCGGTATCGTGCACGATCTGGCGATTGACGCGGCTGATCGAGACGAGACGCTTGCCCGGCAGGTTCTCGCGGCATATTTCAATCAGGAGCTGCCCGAGCAGCGACGATTGAACAATCAATCCCGGTGCGCCTTCGACTTCCATCGCATATTTGCGGTCGTAATGGATGCGGTGGCTGTTGAAGCGCAGCGCCGAATAGCGGAAGAGCAGAACCGGCGAGGGATCGAGCGGCTTCTTCCAGACCGCTTCCGGTAGTTTCGGCGCCGGCGCGGCCGCGGCACCATGGCCGTCGAAATAGACGAATTCGCGCTCTTCGATAATGGCGAGGCCGCGCGGGCCGGTGGTTTCGCTGCGCTGGACCATGCGCAAATTGTCGCCGCCCGGGCTCGGCAAGGCTTCTTTGATCTTGGTCACGCGCTTCAGCTCGTCGCCCATGCGGACGTCGCCGGGGAACTCGGTGCGGTCGCCGCCGATACGGATGAAGCTGAAGGGAATGGTCGGCATCCAGCTGCTCTTCGCGGCCTGCCCGTCCGCGCGCATGTTGTTCGGCCGATGGAGCGAGCCGAAATAGAGATCGGCCCATCCCGGCGGCAGCACATCGCCGGGCTTCGAGGCCGGATTGTCGATGCCAAACGTCGCGGCGAGCCGCGCCACTGGCCCCGCGGTCACGACCTCGGTCGCGACCGGGCTCGCGGCACCGACGGCATCCTTGAACGCGGAAAGATCATGGGGCATCGCTTACCTCCTCGCGGCTTGGATCGCCTGCCACACGCGATGGGGCGTGGCCGGCATATCAATATGGACAACCCCGAGCGGTGCGAGCGCATCGACCACCGCGTTCATGATCGCGGCGAGCGCGCCAACATTGCCCGCTTCGCCCGCGCCTTTGACGCCCAAGGGATTGGTCTTGGTCGGCACCGGATTCTCCTCGGTCTCGAAACTGCACATATCCGCGGCGCGCGGCATGCCGTAATCCATGAAGGAGCCGGTGAGGCATTGGCCCGATTTCGGATCGAAGACGAGATTCTCCGTGAAGCACTGGCCGATGCCCTGGCCGACGCCGCCATGGATCTGGCCTTCGAGCGTCAACTTGTTGATCACCGTGCCGACATCGTCGACGACGCAATAGCGCAGCACCTCGCTGACGCCGGTCTCGGGATCGATCTCGACCTCGCAGACATGACAGCCATTGGGGAAGTTCGGGATCTCGGGATGATAGGCCGAGGTCTCGAAAAGCCCCTGCTCGACGCCTTTCGGCAGCCGCGCCGGCACATAGGCCGCGGTTGCGACCTCTTTCCAATTGACGCTCTTGTCGGTGCCGACGACGTTGAACTTGCCGCGCGCGAATTCGACGTCCCTGTCCGAGACTTCCATCATATGCGCGGCGATCTTCTTCGCCTTGGCGATCACCTTCTCCGCCGCCAAAGTCGCGGCGCTGCCGCCCAAGACGGCCGTGCGCGAGGCATAGGTGCCGCCGCCATCCGGCGCCATGTCGGTGTCGCACATCTGGACACGAATGTTGTCGCTATCGATTCCGAGCTTTTCCGACAGGATGATCTCGTACATCGTGTCGTGGCCCTGGCCGTGCGAGATCGAGCCCGGGATCACCGTCACCGTGCCGCCGGAATCGAATTTCACCATCACCGTCTCGCCGAAAGTCTGCGAGGTCTGCTCGATGATGTTGGCGAAGCCGATGCCGCGCAGTCTGCCGCGCTTCTTGGCCTCGGCCCGGCGGCTTTCGAATTCCTTGTAGCCGGCCATGTGCAGCGCCATGTCGAGATTCTTCTCGAACTCGCCGCTATCGAGGGTGAAGACGAGCCCGGTCTTGAACGGCATCGCGCTCGCCGGCACGGTGTTGCGGCGGCGAAGCTCGGCGCGGTCGATACCCATCTCGCGCGCCGCATTGTCGATGAGGCGCTCGGAATAATACGACGCTTCCGGTCGGCCGGAGCCGCGGAACGGCCCGATGCTCGTCGTATTGCTGAACACCGCCGTAACCTCGGCATAGATCGCTGGCGTCGTATAGGTGCCGGCGAGGCCGCCCAAATGCGCCGTCGGCGAGATCACGCCGCCCGGCGCCATGAAGGCGCCGATATTCGAGACTTGGCGAATGCGCATCGCGAGAAACTTGCCGTCCTTGTCGAGAGCAAGCTCGCCCTCGGCGATGTGATCGCGATCGTGATCGTCGCTGAGCATGCCTTCGCTGCGCTCGCTGATCCATTTGACCGGGCGACGCACCTTCTGCGAGGCCCAGGCGGCGAGCTGGTATTCGGGGAAATGGCTGCCCTTCATCCCGAAGGAGCCGCCGACATCGCCCGCGACGATACGGAATTGCATCTCGGGCTTGTGAAAGACCTTCGCCGCCAGATCGGCGCGCGTCAGATGGGGACGCTGCGTGCCGACATAGATCGTGGTGCGCTCGAGCCGGTCGTCGTAATCGGCGATGCAGCCGCGCGGCTCCATCGTTGCCGCGGTGATGCGGTTGAACACCATCCTCAGCTTCGTCACGTGATGCGCGCGCGCGAAGCCGGCGTCGACCGCCTCCTTATCGCCGAGCGTATAGAAGAAGCATTCGTTATTGGCGCAATCGGCCCAGAGCTTGGGCGCGCTCGGAGCGCCGGCTGTGGCGGTGTCGGTGAGCGCGGGCAGCGGTTCGTAATCGACGGCGATGCGCTCGGCCGCGTCCTTCGCGAGGTTCACCGTCTCGGCGACGATGAAGGCGACGGGATCGCCGACGAGCATGGCGCGGTCATGCGCCAGCGAGGGCCGGTGCGGCGTATACATCGGCGAGCCGTCACGGCGCTTGCGCGGCATGACCGGCAGCATCGCGCCGAATTTCTCCGCCGCCCAATCCGCTCCGGTCAGCACGGCCAGCACGCCCGGCATCTGCTGCGCCGCACGCACGTCGATGCTCTTGATCCGCGCATGCGCATGCGGCGAGCGCAGGACATAGCCATAGGCTTGCCGCTGCAGCGTGAAATCGTCGGTGTAGCGCCCGCGCCCGGTCAAGAGGCGCGGGTCCTCGGTGCGCGGCACGGACTGGCCGAGCGCGAATTCTCCCATCGGATCCTCCCTTTGCGGCGCGCCTAGCCGCGTGCCTGCTGTTTCTTCTCGAGAATGCGCTTGTGCAGGTTGTTGATGATGAGGCCGGTCAGGCGCTGATCATGCGGGAAGAGATTCTGCCCGATCGGATAGGGATCCTGCTTGGTGACCTCGATCGGCTCCTTCAGCGCATCCTCGGCGCTGAGGCCGCGATCGACGAAACGCTCGACCAGCCCGACCCAGTTCTCGACGATCTGCGCCTGTTCTTTGAGATAGGCCTTGCCGCAAGGCTCGCCATGGCCGGGCACGTAAGTCTCGACATCGAGCGCCTCGATCGCCCTCAGGGAGTCGAGCCATTCCCACGGGTCGCATTCCTGGAGCCAGGTGCGGCATTTGTGGAAGATGTTGTCGCCGGTGAAGACGACGCCATCCTCGGGCACGTGGATCGTGGTCTGCGGCCCGGTATGGCCGGCATGGTGGAGGATGTTGAAGGTGTGCTGGCCGACATGCAGCGTGAGCTCGTCGGTGAAGGTAACGCTCGGCTTGTTGCTATCGAGATAATCGGGATGGCCGACCAGCCAGACGCTGTCCGGATCGGTGGTTTTCATCCGCTCGCGCTTCTCATCCATCGAGCCGAACTGGTTGAGATAGCGATCGAAGCATTCCTGCAGCTTGACCTGGCCGACGACGGTGACCCCCTTGAAATAGGCGTTGCCGGCGATGTGGTCGCCATGCGGCTCGGTATTGATGAGGTACCGGATCGGTGCCTTTTCCTCCATCATCTCCCGCCAGCGCAGCGCGTCTATCGGGATCTGGGGCGAGTCGATCATCACATAGCCGTCGCTGGTCTCGACGAAACTTGGATTGCACCCGCGAAAGTAGATTTCCGTGAAGCTGTTCCGACCAACTCGGCGCATCAGACCCTCCCTGGCGTTTTGCCGTCCCGGTATTCTCCCGAATCCACCCCGCCGGGACAAGGGCGGGCCGGCCGCTCCTACGCAGAACCACGCATATTTGCGCTAGATCAAGGAATGATGCCGCCGCCGTGATAGGGTTTCGTGCGTTTGCGACAGGTATCGGATCGGGGGTCCGGTCTGGAGCCTCCAGGGTAGAGGGTTTCGGTGGCTTTCGAGGGGTTTTTGCGTTTTCGGGATCGGGTAGGCATCCTCAACGAAATGAGCGGCGAGACCATCTTTATCGTCGACGATGACGAAGCGGTGCGGGATTCGCTGAAGCTGCTGCTCGAATCGCATGGCTGCCGCGTCCGCGATTACGGCTCGACGCGCGACTTCTTTCGCGAGTATCGCAAGGAAGAGCGGCAATGCCTGGTTCTCGACCATCATTTGCCGGGCGAGACCGGGATCGAATTCCTCGAATCGGACGACGGCGCGAAGCTGCGCGTGCCCGTGATCATCGTGACCGGCGGCGGCGACCAGTCGCTCAGGGCGCGCGCGACCAAGGCCGGGGCGCTCGCCTATTTCGACAAGCCGATCAACGATTCCGAGCTGGTCACGACGATCTTCCTCCTGCTCGACGGCGCCGGTTCAGCGCCCGAGATGGCGCCGTAGGAAATTTGCCGTTCGGTCGTCGGCCAGCGCCGTCACATCCGGATTGTAGCTCTGCGCGCCGACGCGGTTGAACGCGTGATCGGCGCCCGGATAGGAGCAGAGCTCCGCACGACCGGCGAGCGCGGCTTTGGTCTGCGCCTGCGCCTCGGGCGGGACATGACGATCGGCTTCCGGGATATGCAATAGCAGCGGCTTTGCGACATTCGCGGCCTCGCCGAGGCGCTTCTCGATGCCGACGCCGAAATAGCCGACATTGCAATCAGCATCGCTGCGCGCCGCCATCAGATAGGCGAGCAGCCCGCCGAGGCAGTAGCCGACCGTGCCGATCTTACCGTTGCAGGCGGGATGCGCGCGGAGGAACGCGACCGCCGCCTTCAGATCCTCGACACCCTGATCGGCGTTGAAGCGCGGCGCGTAACTCAGCGCCTTCGGGAAACCGCCCGGCGCCAGCGGATCGATCTCGACACCGGGCTCGAGCCGCCAGAAGAGATCGGGACAGATCGCGACATAGCCTTGCGCCGCGTAATCGTCGGTGAAGCCGCGCATCTCGGCATTGGCGCCGAAGATCTGCTGCATCATGACGATGCCCGGCACTTTGCCTTGGGCATTCTTCGGCAGGCTGATATAGGCGGAAAAGCTGCCGCCATCCGCGGCCGTGATCGTGACTTGAGGCATCGCTTCCTCCCTGGTTCGCCCAAGACTGCCATGCCGGCCGCGATTTGGTAAGCTCCCCAGCGTCCTTCGAGACGCAATCCTCCGGATTGCTCCTCAGGATGAGGTTCTTACAGACGGGCACAGCATGGAATTCGGCATTTTCGATCACCTCGACCGCAACCCCAACCTGCCGCTCGCGGATTATTACGAGGCGCGGCTGAAGATCATCGAGGCATACGACCGGCTCGGCTTTTACAGCTACCACGTCGCCGAGCATCACGGCACGCCGATCGGCACGGCGCCCTCGCCCAGCCTCTTTCTCGCCGCGATCGCGCAGCGCACCCGGAAACTGCGCTTCGGACCGATGGTCTATGCGCTGCCGCTCTATCACCCGCTGCGGATGATCGAAGAGATCTGCATGCTCGATCAGATGAGCCGCGGCCGGCTCGATATCGGCTTCGGCCGCGGCTCCTCGCCGCGCGAGCTACAATTCTTCGGCGAGGATTACGCCGAGGCGCAGGCGAAATACTCGGAGGCGCTCGAGGCGATCATCCAGGGCCTGACGCATCAGACGGTGGATTTCCACGGCAAGTATTACAACATCGACTCATTCCCGCTCGCGATCGAGACGCTGCAGAAACCCTATCCGCCGATCTGGTATGGTGTGCATGCGGTCGACAGCGCCGAGCGCGCCGCCAAGCGCGGCCTGCAGGTGATCGAGCTCGACCAGGTGAAGCCGACGCAGGATTGCTACGAGCGCTTCAAGGCGGTGTGGCAAGAAGCGCACCCAGGCAAGAAGCTGCCGTTGATGGGCCTCGGACGCTTCGTCGTCGTCGCCGAAACCGATGCCGAGGCGCGCAAGATCGCGATCCGCGCCTATCGCCGCTGGTGGGAGAGCTTCACCTTCCTGCATCGCCGTCACGGCTTCATCGGCTCGCATCCGCGGCCGCCGGAATTCGAGGCGATCGAGGCCGACAGCCGCGGCTTCGCCGGCTCGCCCGAGACGGTGCTGAAGATCGCGCGGCAGCAGATGGAAGCCACGGGCTCGAACTACTTCGTCGGCCAGTTCGTCTTCGGCGACATGTCGCTCGAGGAAAGCCTGCGCTCGATCGACCTCTTCGCGCGCCGCGTAATGCCGGCGCTGAGAAAGAGTTGAGCGGAAATCGTCATTGCGAGGAGCGGAGCGACGAAGCAATCCAGTCTTTGGACACACTGGATTGCTTCGCTTCGCTCGCAATGACGATCTAGGTTAAATCACCTTCGCTTCTTTGAGTGCCGCGAGCGCGGCGGTGTCGTAACCGAACTCGCGCAGCACCGTTTGCGTATGCTCGCCCAAGAGGGGCGGCATCTTTTGCTCCGGTTCGCGCGCGCCGTTGATGCGCGGGGCGCGTCGCAGCATCGTCATCTCGCCATAGCCGGCCCGCTCGCGCTTCTCGAAAAGCCCGAGATGCACGATTTCGGCATCGCCGACCGCCTCGCCGATCGTGTTGAGCTCGGCGCTGGCGACATCGTGATCGGCGAGGCGCTTCAGCCACTCGGCGCGGGAGCGTTTCGCAAAGACCGGCCGCATCGCGTCGATCAGCTTGTCGTAATGGGCGATGCGGCTGTGGCGTTTCCGGAACAGCGGCTCCTCGCCGATGCTCGGATCGTCGACCGCGGCGCACAGCGCGTCCCAGAGCCGGTCCGGCCCGCCGACATGGATCGCCAGCAACTTGTCGTCGGCGCAGCGCAGCACGAAGGCGTGCGAGTAAGAGGTGCGCGTCTCCGATTGCATGTCGATACTCGATTCCGTGAGCGCGGTGAAGGCATCCGGCATGAAATGGATCGCCGCCTCGATCATGCTGATCTCGATCTTCGCGCCTTTGCCGCTGCGCTCGCGTCCATAAAGCGCGCCAAGAATGGTGTTCGAGGCCTGCATCGCGGTCGCCTGATCGGCGATCGTCGGACCGCGCATGCGCGGATCGGCCGGATCGGTGAAGAGATAGAGCATGCCGGAGAGCGCCTGCCCCACCGTGTCGAAAGCCGGCCGGTCCTTATACGGCCCGTCCTCGGAAAAGCCCGAGATCGCGCAATAGATGAGCCGCGGGTTGATGGCTTTGAGCGCCTCATAGCCGAGGCCCAAGCGCTCGAGCACGCCGGCACGGAAATTCTCGACCAGCACATCGGCCTTGGCGAGGAGGCGGCGCACCACCGCGACGCCTTCGGGCCTTTGCAGGTCGACCGCGACGCTTTCCTTGTTGCGGTTGAAGGCGAGGAAATTATGGCCATAGCCGTCCATGCGCGGCTCGGTGACGAAGAGGCGGAACGGATCGCCGACCCCCGGCCGCTCGATCTTGATCACGCGCGCGCCGAGATCGGCGAGCAGCTGCGCCGCCAAGGGTCCGGCGATGAACTGACCGAGCTCGAGAACAGTAATGCCGGCGAGCGGGCTTTCCGGCGTCGGTGTGCTACTCAACGGAATTGGAACCCCGGCTACTCGGCGGCGAATTTCGTCGCCGCGAGATGCTGCTGGTAGAAGACTTCTTTGTAATTGTCTTTGTCGGGCGAGATCAGCGACGCGACCACGATCTCGGTCAGCTTCTGCTTCATCGCCTGCGGATCGCGGATCAGGAAAGGCGGCTCCTTGCCTTCCGCCATCTCTTCCATCGCGCTGAGCAGACAGCGGCGCGCGCCGACGACGGCACGATCGCCGTGGCCGAGATGCTCCTTCGAGCGATCGAAGATCGGGCCCATGGCCTCGGTCGCCCAATTGTCGTGCAGGCCGAAGGAATGGCCGAGGCCGGCGTACCAGCCGTCCTTCATCTCCTTGCGATCCTGCAGCCAGCGATTTTCTTTGTTGCGCACCGGCAGCTTGTCGGGATTGCGCGGATCCCATTGCATCACGGCCTGGTGAATCTCGGCCGGGAGGTCGATCTCCTTATCGCGCTTGAAGATGAGCTGGTATTTGAAATGGTGCTCGTCGTCGATCGGCACGTGCCAGAGCGCCATATAGCCATCGCCATCGCTGCTGCCGGCGACCACCGCGATATTCGGGCAGATGTAGTTCGAGATGCGGAGATAGGCCTCGTTGCGCAGATCGCGCATCGCATAGATGCGTACGCCGTAATCGGTGCGCTCGATCTCCATGCGCGGCGTGCCGAAACGGAAGAATTCGTAAGTCGGGCCGGCATTGCCCTCGCGCATATTCTTGCGCGCGCCCGGCAGCGCGAGATGGAGATAGCTCAAGTGATAAGGATCGATATCGCCTTCGAGCCCTTGCAGCCAATTGCAGCGCTCACGCGAGCGCACGACGAAGCGGTGATTGTCGGGGACGTTGAGGCATTCCCATTCCGGGAAGGCCGGTGGCTCGCCCTCGCCGAGATAAGCGAAGATCATGCCGCCGCGCACCGCGACAGGATAGGATTTGTGCTTGATCGAACGGCAGAAATCCTTGCCCGGCGGCTCGGCCGGCTGTTGCAGGCACTGGCCGTTCACGTCGTAGAGCCAGCCGTGATAGATGCAGCGCAGCCCGCCATTCTCGATCCGGCCGTAGCTCAGATCGGCGCCGCGATGCGGACAATGCAGGTCGAGCAGGCCGACGCGGTTTTTTTCGTCTTTGAACAGCACGAATTTCTGATGCAGCGCCTGCACTTCGAGCGGCGCGTCTTCCGGGATGTCGGAGAGCATCGCGACCGGCTGCCAATAGCGGCGGAACAGCTTGCCGAGCGGCGTATTCGGTCCGGCGCGCGTCACCAGCTCGTTTTGCTCTTTCGTCAGCATCCCATGCCCCTTAAAGCTCTTGGCTGTCAGGCATCAGCTTACAACTTGGCGAGGACGGCTAAAAGCCGAGAGCTGACAGCTATTTCTTCAGCATCTGCTCGTAATCGGCGCCCATAACCTGACTCATCGGGTTGCCCTCGCGCGCCGCCTTGGCCATCAGCCCCTCGCGGGCGGCGATCTTCTCCGCCTCGCCGACCACGCGCTCAAGCTGCGCCGCCGGGATGAAGGTGACAGCGCTGCCATCCGCCAACACATAATCGCCGTCCGCCACCCTCACCTCACCGATCGTCACCGGCTGGCCGGTCGCGACCTCGATAATGCGGCCACGCGCGGTTCGCGCCGTGACCGAGCGAGCATAGACCGGAAAGCCGAGTTCGGTCGCTTCGTCGATATCGCGGGCTGGGCCTTCGACGATGACACCCGAGACGCCTTTGGTCTTGGCGCCGATGGAGAGGATGCCGCCCCAACCGGCGGCATCGATACCGCTTCTCTGTTCGATGACGATGACGTCGCCGGCATCGGACGCTTCGATCGCCGTCGTGCAAAGATGGTGCTTCGCCGTGCGGCCATTCGCGGCTTCGAGCTTCACCGTGCGGACGCGGCCGGCAATGCGGTGCCGCACCGAGCGCGGGCCGATGCCGGTGACGGCGCTCGCCAGGCTGAGCCGGTCGAGCGCGTCGGAGACGGCGCAAGTGTCGATGCGGCGAAGGCGGTCGAGGAGAGACTCGCTCATGGCTTTACACCGGGGCGGGGGGGCCCGTGTCGGGCAGGACGAAATGCGCGATCCACAGCGCGATCAGGAAACCGACGATCGCCATGCCGAGATAGTCGAATCGGTCGAGACGGCGTTTCGCCATGTCTAGCCCCACAATTCCTTGCTCGCGAGGCGCGCGCCCTCGACCATCGCCTTGAACTTGCCCCAGCAGATCGAGCCGTGCCCGACGCGCGAGCCGACGCCGCAATCGGTGCCGGCCATGACGTTCTCGCGCCCGACGAGCTTCGCATAGCGCACGAGACGTTCGGCGACGAGCGCCGGATTTTCGATAAGATCGGTGCAATGACCGATGACGCCGGGAATCAGCACGGCGTCTTTCGGGAATTTCACGTTCTCGAAGACGCGCCATTCATGCTCATGCGCCGGGTTCGAGGCCTCGATGGAATAGGAGCTCGCTTTGACCGAAAGGACGATATCGATGATGTCCTTGAGCGGGATGTCGTGCTTATGCGGGCCATGCGCGCTGCCCCAGCAGACATGAAGCCGGATCTTTTCGCGCGGGATATCGCGCAGCGCATGGTTCAGCGCTTCGACCCGCAGCCCCGCATATTTGCGGTAATCGGCGACCGACATATCCGGATACATCTGCCAGCCATCCGGCAAATCGGGATTGTCGAGCTGCAGGAGGAAGCCGGCATCGGTGATCGCCTTGTATTCGACATGCAGCGCGTCGGCGATGCCGAAGAGGAATTCCTCCTCGTTCTTGTAATGATCGTTATGCAGCCAATGCTCGATCGTGCCGGGCGTGATCGAGGGCAGGTAGGCTTCGGCGACGGAAACGTTCTTCACCGCCGCGGCGAAATGAGCGATATCGGCCTGCAGCGCTTGGTGGCCGGTATAGTCGATCTTGCCGGTGCAGAAGATGCGGCGATTGGGATTGCTGTCGGCGAAGCTGCCAAGACCGGCGGCAAAATATTGCGGAAACTCGATCTCGTCGCGACCGCTGATATTGAGCCGCGGCGGCGCCTTGCCCGGCTCGACCTCGCGCGTCGTGATGCCGGAGAGACGCTCGCGGATATAGAAGGTGAAATTCGCCTTGCTGATCTCGCCGTCATTGATGCTGTCGATGCCGACCTCCGCCTGCTGGCGGACAACATCGGCGACGACATCCTTTACCTTGCCGGCGAGCACATTGGGGTCGACCGGAGCGCCGGCCGCGCGCGCGTAGAGGAGCTTGGTCACATCTTCCGGCCGCGGCAGCGTACCGGCATGCGTGACCATGATACGCTTCTCGCTTTTGATCATCTGGCTCCCCTGCCCTTTTTGGCGTTGTGCGCAAGCATAGCGACGCGTGCAGCGGCCCGGCAATCGCGAAACCGCTCAGCGCCGCCAGGCCTGCGCGCGTTCGAGCATGTCAGTGGGCAGCTTGCCCGCGGCGGCGGCGATACAAGCCGCCTCGATTTGGGGAAGATTGGAAAATCCCACCAGCGTCGTCGCGACGCTTTCCTGCGATAGCGCGAAGCGTAGCGCCATTGCGGGCAGATCCATGTCGAGCTCTTGGGCGAGGATGGTCAGCGCCGGCGGCGGATGAGTGATCAGCCCGCCGCCATCGAAGGCGCGCAAAGCAACAACACCCATACCGGCGCCCGCGGCGCGTGCGCCGATCTGCGCATAGTCGCGCAAGCCCGGGGGACATGGAACGAAAGCGCTCGGATTGGCGAGGTTGTAATAGACCAGCACCGTCGCAAAAGCGCCGCTATCGACGAGTTTTGCGACCGCAGGCGGCTCGCCGCCAAAGGCGCAGCAGCCGATATGGGCGACAAGGCCGCGCGTGCGCAGCCGCTCCAGCGCCGGCACGACACCATCGGCTGCGAGCACATCGTCGACGGTCAACATCGCGCCGCTGCCGATATCCGCTTTTGCCGCCCGCGCGGCCGCGACGCGATTGTGCAGCTGAACGAGATCGAGGCGTTTGACCCCCAGCCTTGCGATGCTGCCCTCGACCGAACGCGTCACTGCACCGGGGATATCGGCGAGATCGCCGAGCTCAAGCGCGATCTTCGTCGCGATGATCGGCTTCGCGCTCAGCGCATGCAGCGTCTGGCCGAGATTGGTTTCTGACAGCGTGTCGCCATAAACGGGCGCCGTGTCGAAATAGTCGATGCCGAGCTCGAGCGCGTGCGCCACCACGTCGCGCCGCGTTTTGGCGTCGCCGCGCACCATCAGCCCCGCGGTCGGGCCGCAGCCGAAACCGATTTCGGAAACGCTGAGGCCGGTGCGGCCGAGCGGGCGCCGCTTCATGCCGCGCCGGCTGCCGGTCTGCGGTCGAGGATCGTCGAGCGCGTCAGCAGCCCATACGCCGCGATCCAGAGATAGCAGAGCGCCGGGACAAAGAGCGAGGTCGCCAGGCCGAAGGCGTCCGCGGCAAAACCGGTCACCACCGGCACGATAGCGCCGCCGACGATCGCGAGGCAGAGAATGCCCGAGGCTTGCGGCGTCTCGTCGCCAAGATTCTCGATCGCGAGCGCGAAGATGGTTGGGAACATGATCGAATTGCAGAGGCCGACCGCGAGCACCGCGACCGCCGCGACCATTCCGACCGAGACGCCCGAGATGCCGGCGAGCAGCGCCGCGCCGCAGGCACAAGCCGCGAGCACGCTGCCGGCCGCGATCTTCCGCATGACGGCCGAGCCGATAAAGCGTCCGACCATGGCGCCGCCCCAATAAAGGCTGATGAGCCGCCCGCCGGTGGCGGCGTCGACGCCGAGCGTGGTCGACTGCATCAGGTAGTTGATCAGGACGCTGCCGATCGAGACCTCGGCGCCGACGTAAAGGAAAATCGACAGCGCGCCCAAAGCGAGGCGCGGTTTTTTGAGCGGCGCCAAAGCCGCCTGCAAGCGCTCGGGCTTGTCGGGAAAGGAAGCTGCGGCATGCCGCGAGAACCAGAAGCTCGCCGCGAGCACGATCAGCACGGCGGCGATCCCGAGGAACGGCGCCTGCACCGCCTGCGCCTCGGCGTGACGGTAGGCCTCGATCGCCGCTTGCGCGGCGCCCGCCGGCGGCGGCTCGTTCACAGCGAGGATGAACGCCGCGCCGACGAAGGGGCCGACAAAGGTGCCGAAGGAGTTGAAGGCCTGCGCCAACGTGAGCCGGCTGGGCGAGGTCTCGCGCGAGCCCAAGATCGCGATCAGGGGATTGGCCGCGACCCGCAGGATCGTGATGCCCGCCGCCATGACGAAGAGCGCGAGCAGGAAGCCGCCGAAGACGCCGAACGAGGCGGCCGGCGCGAAGAGAACGCAGCCGACCGCCATCAGGACGAGCCCGACGATCGCGCCCTCGATATAGCCAATGCGGGCGATGAGCGCGCCCGCGGGCAGCGAGACGACCAGATAGGCGAGGAAGAAGGAGAACTGGGTCAACATCACCTCGGCATAGCTGAGGGAGAAGCTTGCCTTGAGCTTGGGCACAAGCGTGTCCACCAGCACCGTCGCGAAGCCCCAGATGAAGAAGAGCGTCACCACCAGCGCGACCAGCGCGCGGCGGGGCGGCGCTGCCGATGGATTTTCCGGCATTTTCCCGATCCTTCCCTCGATCGCCGTCATAGGGCCGAACGTCAGGCCCCGTTTCAAGCGAATTTTGCGGTCGCGAAAAGCGATTCACAGAACGGGCCGCAGCCGCTAAAACAATGAAAGGGGATGTCACGCAACCCGCTCTTTGCCTTGGTCACGGCGCTATCGTTGATGGCGGCGAGCCTCTGTGCCGTTGCGGGCGAGGCGGAAGACCGCCCGTGGATGAATCGCGCGCTTTCGCCCGATGTGCGCGCCGATCTTGCCCTCGCGCAGATGACGACCGACGAGAAGCTCGGCCTCGTTGTTGGCACGAGCCAACGGCCAACGGGCGAGACTGTCGGCGCCGCCGGTTATGTCGCGGGCGTGCCGCGGCTCGGCATTCCGGGGCTCCGAGAGGCGAATGCCGAGCTCGGCGTCGCCGTCGCCCTGCTCCATGACACGGTCCGGCCGGAGGACGAGGCCACCGCCCTACCCTCGGGCCTTGCCACGGCCGCGAGCTGGGATCCGGCGATCGCTTATGCCAATGGCAGGATGATCGGCGAAGAAGCGCGCCGCAAAGGCTTCAACGTGCTGCTCGCGGGCGCGGTCAATCTCGCGCGCGATCCGCGCGGCGGACGCAATTTCGAATATGCGGGCGAGGATCCGCTGCTCGCCGGCACGATGGTCGGCGAAGCGATCCGCGGCATCCAGGACAGGCACGTCATCTCGACGGTCAAGCATTTCGCGATCAATGATCAAGAGACCAACCGCACGCTGGCCGATGCGCGGATCGACATGGGTTCCTTGCGCGAATCCGATCTCCTCGCTTTCGAGTTGGCGATCGAGCGCGGCAGGCCCGGCGCGGTGATGTGTTCCTACAATCTCCTCCACGGCGTCCACGCCTGCGAGAACCCGACCTTGCTGGAGAAAATCCTGCGCCAGGATTGGCGCTTCCCCGGCTGGGTGATGTCGGATTGGGGCGCGGTGCATTCGACCAGCGAAGCCGCGCTCGCCGGCCTTGATCAGGAATCCGGCGCCAATTGGGATCCGCGCGCCTATTTCAGCGAGCCGCTCGCCATCGCCGTTGCCGAAAGCACGGTCCCGGCGGCACGGCTCAACACGATGGCGCATCGCATCCTGCGCACCCTCTTTGCGAGCGGCGTGATCGATGACCCGCCCGCGCCGCAGCCGCTCGCTGTGGAGGCCGACGCGCTGGTCGCGCAGCATGCCGAGGAAGCAGGCATCGTGCTGCTGCGCAATGAAAACAACCTGCTCCCGCTCGCGGCCGATTTGCAACGCATTGCGGTGATCGGCGGCCACGCCGATATCGGCGTTCTCTCGGGCGGCGGCTCGTCGCAAGTCGTCCCCGTGGGCGGGCCGGCACTGCGGATCGAATTCAAGGAGCCCGGCACGACGACGCCTTACGCGATGGTCTTCGATCCGTCATCGCCGCTCAAGGCGATCGCAGCGAAAGCGCCGGCAGCGCAGGTTACTTTCGCCGACGGCGAAAACGTCGATGCCGCCGCGAGGGCGGCAAAGGACGCGGATATCGCCATTGTCTTCGCGACGGCGTGGGAGATGGAAGGCCATGACGCAGAAGGCCTCGCGCTGCCGCGCGATCAGGACAAGCTCATCGCCGCCGTCACAGCGGCCAATCCGCGCAGCATCGTCGTGCTCGAAACCGGCAATCCCGTCGCGATGCCGTGGCGGGACCAGGTGGGTGCGGTCATCGAAGCCTGGTATCCGGGCCAGCGCGGCGGCGAGGCGATCGCCAACGTGCTTTTCGGCGCCGTCAATCCGTCGGGCCGTCTGCCCATCACCTTTCCGGCGAGCACGGCGCAATTGCCGCGGCCCGATGTGCCGGGCCGCAACATCGCCTGGAACACGAGTTTCGCGGTCGATTACCGCGAAGGCGCGGCGGTCGGATACAAATGGTTCGAGCAGCAGCGTGCGAGCCCGCTCTATCCTTTCGGCTTCGGGCTTTCCTACACGCAATTCCGCTATAGCGATCTGCGCGTCAGCGGCGGAGCGACAGTGGTCGCAAGCGTCACCGTGACGAATACCGGCCCGCGTACCGGCGCCGACGTGCCGCAGCTTTATGCGACGATCCCAGACTCCGGCGGCGGCGCGCTGCGACATCTCATCGGCTGGACCAAGCTCACCCTTGCCCCGGGCGAAAGCCGGCGCGTTGCAATCACCGCAGACCCGCGCCTCCTCGCGCATTTCGATGAAGCGCAGCATGGCTGGCGCATCATGGCGGGCGATTATCGGATTGCGTTAGCCGCGTCATCGAGCGACCCAGGGCTCGCTGCGACCGCGCGTCTCGATGACCGGACGCTGCCGCCTTGAGGATTGCTCAGGCTGCGTCGAGCGCCGCGCGCACCCGACGCGCCAGCTCCGCGCGTCGATATGGCTTGGGCAGGACCGGAAATTCGCTTCCCCGGCCGCTCGAGGCATCGAAACCGGCATAGCCCGAGGTTAAGAGCACTTTGAGCTCGGGCCGTTGGCGTCGCGCGGCGCGCGCCAGATCGATGCCGTTCATCTGATCGGGCATCATGACATCGGTGAAGAGGAGCTGAATCCGCTTGTCATGCTGCAGAATCCACAGCGCCGAGTGGGCATCGATCGCCGTCAACACTTCGTAGCCGAGGTCCTTCATCATTTCGACGACGAGTTCGAGCACGAGATCGTTGTCCTCGACAACCAAGACTGTCTCGTGACCCTCAGGCAAGTCGGCAGTACGATTTTCCCGTGTCTTTTCCATGCACAAACCGGCCATTACACCCTTCTGCGACGCGCAGCGCGGACCTCACCGATGCCAACGCGAGTTAACGAAAATCGTTCCGAGAGAGTTCGGGCGACGCAGAGTCGACAAGCCGATATAGTGAAAAGATCGCGGTCCGCTTAAGCGGTCGTCGTTTCCGCACAAGCGGGAAGCTGAATAATGACGCGATGATTATTTGTGCCAGTTGCGGCGCTTACCATGCGGCCGCTTGCGTCTCGCGCGAAATGCTCGACGAGCTTCAAATCAGGATGATGAAAGGCCGGATCGGGTGACGACCCGCGCGGCTCCGCCGCGATGCTCAACACGATTTGGCCGTCGGGCGCCTCGCCTCTTTGGAGATCGAAAGTGATCACACCGCCGGTCGGCATGGCGGCGGCGAGTTGTAACGCCGTGTGGACGACGGCAACTTCGAGACTGGCTTGATCGACGAGCACACAACACGGCCCGGCATCGGTCGCTTCGATGATAATGTCGATCTCGCGACCGATCGCGACCTGCAACAGCTCGGCCAGCGACGGCATAACCTCGGCAAGGCTGACGACTTCGGGCTCCGGGCGACGCGAATGGGAGAAATTGAGCAGATGCCTCACAAGGGCGGAGGCCCCGGTCATCGCGTCCAGCATGCCGTCGATGCGGCGTCCATGCTTGGCCATCACGGTGCCGTCCTGCTGCATGACGTCAAGATTCATCAGCACGACCGAAAGCGCGTTGTTGAGGTCGTGCGCGACGCCGCCTAACATCGCATCCAGCGCACGCAGCCGTGCCTGAGCAGATGCCGGGAGAATCTCGCCAACGTCCTTGCTCTCGTCGAGGCCCAGCCTCGAGGCTTTTTCTGGTATGGCCATTGCGCATAACGCTATCACAAAGGCAAAAGCGCGGAAATCGTGGAACATGCTTTAAACGCGGGCTCGATGCGGAAACCATAAAAAAGCCTTATTTGCCTTCTTTTTGCGCCGGGTATCGAGGGCGATGCCGAGGAGCACAGCGTGTCGCGTGAGCACGAATCTTCACGGGCAACGCAAGCTGCGCCGTCGAGGCCGGGCCGGGCGATCGGTCAGCTCCGGCTGTTGCTGATTTCAGCCTATGTGCTGCCGGTGTGCCTCTATGCCCTCGCCGCGTTCTTGACGTATCGCGCCTTCGAGGCGGATGCCTGGGAGCGTATCGAGCGCACCGCGATCGCCGCCGCCGAGCACGCGAGCAAGGTCTTCGCCAGCGACGAACTCGTGCTCGATCGCATTGCCGAGCGGGTCGCGCCGCTGAGCTGGGACGAGATCGCGAAATCGGCCGACATCCACACTTTCCTGATCGAGATGAAGCGCAGCCTGCCGCAGGCTCAAGCGATCGGATTAATCGCGCCCGATGGGCGCATCCTCAATACGAACTACGCCTTCCCGATGCCCGCGCTTTACCAGGTCACCCGCCAGATGCTCGCGGTTCACCGCCATGGTGCGGACGACCTTTATATTTCCGAGGTCACGCAAGGGGCGCGCACCGGTGCGTTGCTGTTTGGGGTCTCGCGCCACAAGCCGAGCGCGAATCCTTCGGCGGGCATCGGCGACATCAACATCGCGACCAATCCGGGGGAACTCGCGAAATATTATGAGACGCTCGCAGGCGAGCCCGGCGTTCACATCGCCTTGTTCCGCGTCGACGGCGCCGTGCTCTCGCGCAATCCAGAACCGCGCGAGCCGCTCCAATATCCCGCCGACAGCGACCTCATGCACGCGCTCAAATCCAATGCCGCTTTCGGCTTTAT
Organism: Allostellaceae bacterium; assembly: GCA_035606035.1. Lineage (GTDB taxonomy): Bacteria > Pseudomonadota > Alphaproteobacteria > ATCC43930 > CGMCC-115725 > CAIKMD01. The sequence continues at coordinate 17,495 of DATNGE010000034.1, read as the reverse complement.
CACGGGGCGCTCGCCAATCGACGGCCGTGATCGCTTGATGTTTTACAAAGCCGTCGCCGACTACCCAGTCTATGTGGCCGCGAGCTATGACAAGAATGCGATCATCAACCACTGGCTGCTGTCCATGGGCAGCCATTTGATCTACGGCGTTCCGGTCACGCTTGCCTTGATCCTCGTGACCTATAGCGCCATCCGCCGCACGGAGCGCGAGCAGCGCGCTTTGGCGCAAGCGCAAGATGAAGCGAAAAAACGCGCGGCCGCGGAGGAACAGCTGCGCGAGGCCCAGCGGCTCGAAGCGGTCGGACAATTGACCGGCGGCATCGCCCACGACTTCAACAACATCCTGACCGTGATCGTCGGCAATCTCGATTTGCTGGCGCGGCAAATGGCGGCGGATCCGGGAAAGCGGATGATCGCGACCATGCAGCGCGCGGCCGCGCGCGGCGCCCGCCTCACGCAGTCCCTGCTCGCCTTCGCGCGCCGCCAGACATTGCGGCCCGAGATCATCAATCCCAATCGCCTCGTCAATGAGATCGGCGAGCTGTTGCGCCGCGCGGTCGACGAGGCGGTCGAGATCGATTTCATCCTGAGCCCGACGCTCGATCCCTGCCGGATCGATCCGGTGCAATTCGAATCCGCGCTGCTCAACCTCATCGTCAATGCGCGCGACGCGGTGGCGCAAAAAGCCGGCAAGATCGCGATCGAGACCAGGAACGTCACCTTCGATGCCCAGCATCGGCCGCCCCTCGCCGAGATCGCTTTCGGCCACTACATCGCGATCTCCGTCATCGATAACGGCGAAGGGATGCCGCCCGAGATCCTCGGTCGCGTCTTCGAGCCTTTCTTTACGACGAAGGAAGTCGGGCGCGGCAGCGGCCTCGGGCTGTCGCAGGTGTACGGCTTCGTTAAACAAAGCGGCGGCTATATCCATATTGATTCGGAGCGCGGGATCGGCACGCGCGTCCATCTATTTCTGCCGCGGGCCAGCGGCGCGACGGAAGTCTCAGAGGTCCTCGCCCATGGCGAGCCGCTGGCCCACGATCCGCGAGGCGCCACGATTCTCGTCGTCGAAGACGAAGCGGATGTGCGCGAAGTCGTCGCTGCAGAGCTGACGAATTTCGGTTATCGCGTGCTGACGGCCGTTGACGGGCGCGAAGCGCTCGAAATGCTCGAGAGCGAGAGCGACATCGATCTATTGTTCAGCGATGTTGTCATGCCGCACGGCATGAACGGAGACGACCTGGCGCGCGAGGCAAGACGCCGCCGGCCGGAGCTGAAGGTACTGCTCACCTCGGGCTACCCGCCGGCGGAGCTGCGCGACCGGCAATCGCTCGGCGAGTTCCGGGTGCTTCAGAAGCCTTATCGTGTCGAAGACCTGCTCCGCATCATTGGCGAGCGCCTCCACCACTAGAGCGCAGCCTCGGCGGCTCTCGGAACCCTCCCGCACCCTTGTCGTTAGTCTCCCATGAGCACCGGCGTGAACGGGAGCGCGCAGCGCATTGAGGACTATGCCCTTATCGGCAATTGCCTGACCGCGGCGCTGGTCGGCCGCAACGGCTCAATCGACTGGCTCTGCTTTCCCCGGTTCGATTCGCCGGCCTGCTTTGCCGCATTGCTCGGCAATAAAAGGAACGGCCGCTGGCAGGTCGTCCCGGCCGAGCCCTGTCTTGCGATCGACCGCCGCTATCAGCCCGAGACGATGGTCTTGGAGACGCGCTTCCGCACGGCGAGCGGCAGCGTGCTCGTCACCGATTTCATGCCGTTGCCGCGCGCCCGCGATATGTCGGTGGCTCCCGGCCGGCGCGTCGATCTCGTGCGCATCATCAAAGGCGAGCAAGGGACCGTGCCGATGACGATGGAGATGATCTTCCGGTTCGACTACGGAAGCATTGTCCCTTGGGTAGAACGGCGGCGCGACGGGCTCAGCGCCGTCGCGGGGCCGGACGCGCTCTTGTTGCGCACGCCCCTCGAACTCGTCGGCCGCGATGAAACCACGGTCTCGGAATTCACGATCCACGCAGGCGAGACCATCCCCTGCACGCTGAGCTGGTATCGCTCGCATCAACCGGAGCCCGCAGCTTACGATCCCTTCGCGGCGCTCAAAGACGCGACCGAGCATTGGCAAAGCTGGAGCCGGCGCTACGCGGCGAAGAGCGAGTGGCGCGAGGCGGAAGTCCGCTCGCTCTTGACCTTGAAGGCCCTCACTTATCATCCGACGGGCGGGATCGTCGCCGCTCCGACAACGTCCTTGCCGGAAAAGATCGGCGGCGTGCGCAATTGGGATTACCGTTACTGCTGGCTGCGCGACGCCACCTTCACGCTCTATGCGCTGTTGCTGTCGGGTTATCGCGAAGAGGCTCAAGAATGGCGCGAATGGCTGCTGCGCGCGATTGCCGGCTCTGCGAGCGAAGTGCAAGTGATGTACGGGCTTGCCGGCGAACGTCGCCTGCCCGAATACGAACTGCCGTTGCTCGGCGGTTATTTGGGATGCAGGCCGGCGCGCGCCGGCAATGCCGCGCATCTCCAGCGGCAAACCGACATCTTCGGCGAGATCATGGACGCGTTCCATTCGGCTCGACTCCACGGCATCGAGCCGGAAGACGATGCGCTGAACGTGCAGACGGTGCTCCTCGAGTACCTCGAATCACATTGGCAATTGCCTGATTCCGGCATCTGGGAAAGCCGCGGCGAGGAAAAGCGCCATACTCACTCGGCCGTGATGGCGTGGGTCGCCTTCGATCGCGCCATCAAATCCGCCGAGTGCCATGGGCTGAAAGGACCGGTAAACCGGTGGCGCGCGCTCCGCGACGAGATCCATCGCCAGGTCTGCACGCGCGGCGTGGACCACGAGCGCGGCATCTTCGTTCAGGCCTTTGACGGCAAGGCGCTCGATGCCGCGCTCTTGCGCGTTCCGCTCGTCGGCTTTCTGCCGCCCGAAGACAAGCGCGTCGTCGCCACAGCCGAAGCGGTCGCGCGCGAGCTCACCGAAGACGGGTTCGTGTACCGCTATCGCACGGACGAAGCGCCGGATGGGATACCCCACAATGAAAGCGCATTCGTCATCTGCTCGTTCTGGCTTGCCGATAACTTCGCGCTGATGGGGCGCGAGCAAGAGGCGCGCGACCTGTTCGAGCGGCTTCTCAATATTCGCAACGATGTCGGTCTGCTCGCCGAGGAATACGATCCGGGCAACAAGCGCTTGCTCGGCAATTTTCCGCAAGCCTTCTCGCATGTCGGCCTGGTCAATACGGCGCACAACCTGTCGCTGCACAAAGGCCCGGCGAACCACCGCGCCGCCCGCTGACAGCGTAACAAGTCGCTATTTGCGCCGCTTCATGCCGAAGATCAGCCCGCCGACCGCGGCCGCGATCAACAGCTCACGCAGATGATTCTCGAGAAGGCTGCTCAGCTCTTTGCTGTCGAAAATATTCTGCAGCGCCGGGCTCGGAGGGCGCCGTGCGAAAGCCGCGGCGGCAAGGCCCAAAATCAGAGCAACGATCACGAGCGCGGCCATGGTCACGAGCGCAGCCAAGGCCGCCCCGAGCTTCGGCACCAGCCATAGGCAGAACGCGCTCACGCCGCAGGCCACCGCCGCGACAACGATGATCAACGCCAGGACACCGCAGATCGCGGCGCCGATGAGGCGCCGCTCGAGCGCAGCGCGATACGGCGATGCCATCTGCTGAAAAACCGTGCGGGCGACGAGCTTGATCAGTTCCTCGGAGACGGCCATCGGCGCGTCTCAGCGCAACAATATGCGGCCGCCGACAAAGCCGATGGCAAAAGCGATCAGCACGCTTGCCAGGGGCTTCTCCTCGACCGAATGCGCGAGCGCAGCCGCTTGGCGTTGCCCCTCGGTAGTGAGGGTTTCATAGAGGCGGCTGGCCTCGCCGCTCACCGTCTCGGTCGCCCCTGATTTCAGGTGCTCGACCAGCCGGGCCAAGTCTTCTTTCAATGCCTGGATGTCGCTTGAGAGCCGCGCGAGATCGCTATCGGCGCCGTTACTGTCCGCCATGTCGCCTCCTCCGGAGAAAGTACGCGCCAAGCAAAACGTTGGGCCGCCGCCTAGCGTTCCGGCGCCGCCTTCGTTAGGCCGAATCGTGTCCCCGGCCGAGCGAATGTCAACCGGTCGATCGCCTGGCGCAAAGCACCGTTCAAGGCGGCGAGGACGGGCCGCGCGTCACCATGGATGCGACCAGCGAAACGATGAACAGCACCAGGCAGATGAAGAACACCAGCTTGGCGATTTCGGCGGCCGCGACGGAAATCCCGGTGAACCCGACCAGGCCAGCAATCAGCGAGATAACGAAGAAAGCCGCAGCCCAATAGAGCATGGCGTCGTCTCCCTCGATGGCTGGGCGGCTTTTTTGGCGCCGCCGGGAGACCGGTCCCCATGACAATCCGGTCATCGACTGGTAACGGAGTCCCGCAGCGGAGGTTGCCGCAGCCCGGCACGGGCGTCGGGCCCGCCCATCGGCGCGAAGAGCTCGTCCAGCTCAGGCTTCCAGAGATGGATGCCGCCGGTGATGCCGTTGACGTTGGCGGCGAGCTTCACATGCGGCGGCAGCTTGAAATCAATCCGCTGGGCGTTGCCGCCGCCGAGATAGAGCATATCGTAATTGACCAGAGTCGTGACGATCACCAGCGCCTTTTTCAGCCGCGCGTTCCATTTCTTGCGGCCTTTGCCGCGCCTGACGGCGTCGCCGAGGTAGCGATCGTAAGTCAGGTCGCGGCGGATCGGGTGCTGGCCGAGCTCGAGATGCGGCAGGAGCCGGCCGTTGTAAAAGAACGATGATCCGATGCCGGTGCCCAAGGTCAGGACGCATTCGAAGCCTTTGCCGGAAACGACGCCCAGCCCTTGCACATCCGCATCGTTGAGGATGCGCGCCGGCTTCCGGAAACGGGCGGTGAGGGCGTCGGCCAGGGCAAAGCCCTGCCAATGCTCGGTGCCGAGATTGGGCGCGGTGTAGACGACGTTACGCTTCACATAGCCCGGAAATCCGGCGGAGATTCGCTCGAAGGCCGGAAGCTGGTCGGTAAGGCGCGCGATTGTGCCGAGCAGGGCGCGTGGGGCCGCCGGATGCGGCGTCGGCTCCATGACCTCGGGTGCCAGCATCTTTCCGGCGAGATCGAGCACCGAAGCCTTGATGTGCGTGCCACCGATGTCGATGGCCAGGGTGCGCGGCGGTGCCGCGGACGCGCGCTTCCCCCGCCGGTCGCTCATCGCGCGGCGGCAGATGCGGCAGCGCGGTCGAGGAACCAGCGCAGGCGGCCAGCAGGATGAATGCGCGCGGCGGGCAGCTCATCATTTTGCGCCAGCTGCGCGACGATCGCGTTTTTTTCCGCGCCCGTGACGAGGAAAGCGATCTCGCCGCTGCTTTCGAGGATCGGGATCGTCAGCGTGACCCGCGGCTCGGGCACGCTCGGATCGCTGACGCCGACGGCCCAGCGTTTGCGTTCGGCGAGAACCGGGTTGCCGGGGAAGAGCGAGGCGGTGTGGCCGTCATTACCGAGCCCGAGCAATGTCGCCGCAAAGAGCGAGCGATTGGCCGCCAAGCGGTCGGAGCCATAGAACTTTTTGAGTTCCGCTTCGTAAGCCGTCGCGGCCTCGACAGCATTGCCGGATTCCGTCGCGACGGGATGGATATTCTCCGGTGGGATCGGTGCGCGATCGAACAACGCCGCGCGCACCATGTGGTAATTGCTGCGCACATTGTCGTGCGGCACGACGCGTTCATCGCCGAAAAACCAATGCACGCGCGCCCAAGGGAAGCGATCGCGGAGCGGCGGATCGGCGAGGATCTCGTAAACCAGCCGCGGCGTGTTGCCGCCGGCGAGACAGAGCGCCGGCGTGCCTTCGACGGCAAGTGCGCGCTCCAGCAGCCATTCGGCGACGACGCGCGCCGCCGCGCCCGCGTTGGGCAGAACATGCCGCTCGATTTGCGCCGCGCTCGCCATGCAAATCCGTGCGTTGATCTTCATGGGCGATTCCGGCCCACTTCGATACGACGCCAACGCCGGCCGTCGCGGGCCATGAGATCATCGGCGCTGGCCGGACCTTCGCCTCCGGCGGGGTAAATAGCAAGGTCGCGCGCCGGCGCTTCCCGCCAATCGTCGAGAATAGGCTGGACGATGCGCCAGCCGGTTTCGATCTCTTCGGCTTGCTGGAACAAAGTCATGTCACCGACCATGCAATCATAAAGCAATGTCTCGTAACCAGTGCTGGGCGCCGCATCAAAATAATCCTTGTACTGGAAATCCATCTGCACGCCGCCGAGCGCAAGTTGCGGGCCCGGAATCTTGGCATTGAACTGCAGCGCGATGCCCTCGTCCGGCTGAATGCGGAGCACGGCAAAATTCTCGCCGAGCGTATCGATCGGCGTCTCGCGGAACGGCGTGAACGGCGCCTCCTTGAATTTGATCGCGATCTCGGTGCGGCGCGCGACCAGCGCCTTGCCGGTGCGCAGATAAAAAGGCACGCCGGCCCAGCGCCAATTGTCGATCATCAGGCGAAGCGCAACGAAGGTCTCCGTCGTGCTCCCGCGCGCCACATCGGGCGCCTCGCGATAGCCGGCGACATTTTTCCCGCTCACGTTCCCGGCGCTGTATTGCCCGCGCATCACATCGCGCATCGCGCTGTCGGCGGTGAAGGGATGCACCGCGTGCAGCACCTTGGCCTTTTCGGTTCGCACCTCGTTCGCGACGAAGCTGGTCGGCGGCTCCATCGCGACCAGCGTCATGAGCTGGAAGAGATGATTGGGGACCATGTCGCGCAGCGCGCCGGTCGAGTCATAAAATTTGCCGCGGCTCTCTACCGAAACGGTCTCCGCGGCCGTGATCTGGACATGATCGATGCGATCGCGATTCCACAGCGATTCGAAAATCCCGTTGGCAAAGCGCAGCGCCATGATGTTCTGCACCGTCTCTTTGCCGAGGAAATGATCGATGCGATAGATCTGCGCGTCGGAAAAGACCTTCAGCAGCTCGCCATTCAGTGTTTTGGCCGAGGCGAGATCGGTGCCGAAGGGCTTCTCGACGACGATGCGCCGCCAGCCGTTCTCTCCACCCTTCTCCTGTGCCATCCCCTTCTCGCCCAGCCGTTTAACGATCGGGACGAACGAGGCCGGCGGCGTCGCGAGGTAGAAGAGGCGATTGCTCAGGATCTTGCGCTCCCCTTCGATGCGCTTAAGCACCTGGTCGAGCCGGTCATAAGCCGCGGGATCCTCGAACTCGCCTTGGACATAGCAGCTGCGCTGCATCAGCCAAGCGACCGTCTCGGCATCGGCCTTCTCGCTCACATGCTCGTCGAGCGCCTTTTTCAGCCCGCTGCGGAATTCGTCATCTGAGCGATGTGAATGCGCGAGCCCGATGATCGCGAAGCCATCCGGCAAGCGCTTCTGCGCCGCGAGACGATAGATGGCTGGCATCAGCAATCGCGCCGTCAGGTCGCCTGAAGCGCCGAAGATCACGAAGCAGCACGGATTGGCCTGGCGAACGGCGCGCGCTTCGCGACTACGCGCCATGGGATTTTCCCGAGGCGCCGGAGGCGCTCGTAGCCTTCGGCTCGACATGGCCACCGAAGCCTTTGCGCATCGCCGAGAGCAGCCGGAGCGCGAAGCTTTCCGGATCGCGCGAACGGAAGCGCGCGTAGAGCGCGGCCGAGAGGACATCGGCCGGCACCGCTTCCTCGACCGCGGCGTGGATGGTCCAGCGCCCCTCGCCCGAATCCTCGACATAACCGGTGTAGTTGTCGAGGCCCGCATCCTCCGCGAGGGCGGCGGCGGTGAGATCGAGCAGCCAGGACGAAATCACGCTGCCGCGGCGCCAGACCTCGGCGATGTCCGGGAGGTTCAGCGTGAACCGATGCTCGGGCGGCAACCCCTCGCTTGCTGCTTTTTGCAGGATCTCGAAGCCCTCGGCATAAGCCTGCATCAGCCCATATTCGATGCCGTTATGCACCATCTTGACGAAATGGCCGGCGCCGACCGGGCCGGCATGGAGATAGCCTTTCTCGGGCCGCGGATCGCGCTTTTCGCGCTGGGGCGTGCGCGGGATATCGCCGCTGCCCGGCGCCAGTGTCGAGAAGATCGGATCGAGACGATCGACGACGGCTTTGTCGCCGCCGATCATCAAGCAATAGCCGCGCTCCAAGCCCCAGATGCCGCCGCTGGTCCCGGCATCGACATAATGAATGCCTTTGGGCGCGACCTGCTGGGCACGGCGGATATCGTCTTGCCAGAAGGAATTGCCGCCATCGATGATGACGTCGTCACGCTGGAGAAGCCCGTCAAGCGCGGTGACGGTCTCTTCCGTCGCACGGCCTGCGGGCAGCATGATCCAGACGGCGCGCGGTGCTTGGAGGCGTTTGACGAGATCATTGAGACCGGCGGCGCCCGTAACCTTGCCGCCGGCGAGTGCATCGACCGCCTTCGCATCGCGATCGAAGACGACGCACTCATGACCGTTCACGGTAAGACGGCGGGTGATATTGCCACCCATCCGCCCCAAGCCGATGACCCCGAGCTGCATCACCCGCCCCCTGCGTTACGGCTACGCAGCTTTCGCACCGTCCTCGACACGATGCAGGTAGCTGCGGAGCATCCAAGCCTGCTTGGCATGATACTGCATCCGCCGAATGAGGATATCGCCGGTTTCGACGTCGCCCGCCTCCTCGGTCTGCTCGAACAATTCACGCATCCGGCGCACGACATGCTCGTTGTCAGCCGAGGCTTGCTCGATCATCCGTTCGGCCGAGAGGACGTCTTCTTCGTCGGCGATTTTCGACAGCTTGCGGAATTGCGCAAAGCTGCCGGGCGCGAATTCGCCAATCGCCCGAATACGCTCGGCAAGCTCGTCAACCGCCATGGCGAGGTCGCCATATTGCTGCTCGAACAGCGCATGCAGCTCGCCGAACATCGGGCCGGTCACGTTCCAGTGGAAGTTCTGCGTCTTCAGATAGAGCAGATACGTATCGGCCATCACGCCGGCGAGGCCCGTCGCTACCTTCGCGAGCTCCTTGGGCTTCAACCCGAGATCGGCGGCGACGCTTTCCGTCTTTTTGTTGTGGCGCACTGCTACATCCATGACCCACTCCCTTGGCACCCAATGGAAAAGCGGCGAGCGCGAAAGGCGCTCGCCGACGTGCTTCTTGAACGTGCAAGCGGTGCGATCGTTCCCAGCATCAGGCGGCCGCCGTGCCGTGATGACGCGACATGTTCTGGGCGACGAAGTCCCAATTGATCAGCTGCTCCATGAACGCCTTCACGAAGTCGGGACGGCGGTTCTGATAATCGAGGTAATAGGCGTGCTCCCAGACATCGCAGGTCAGGAGCGGGATGGCGTGCGCGGACAGCGGATTGGCCGCGTTCGCGGTTTTCATGATTTTGAGCTTGCCGTTCTCGAGCGCCAGCCAGGCCCAGCCGCTGCCGAATTGGGTCTGCGCCGCCTCGGCGAATTGGTGCTGGAATTTGTCGAAGCCGCCGAATGCCTGATCGATCCGGGTGGCGATATCGCCGTGCGGCTTGCCTCCGCCCTTGGGCTTCATGCAATGCCAGAAGAAGTCGTGATTCCAAGCCTGTGCCGCGTTGTTGAAGAGCGGGACCTTCGATTCGTCCTTGGCCGTCGCGCGGATGATGTCCTCGAGCGACTGGCTCGCCAGCGGCGTGCCGTCGATCAGCTTGTTGAGCGTATCGACATAGGTCTTGTGGTGCTTGTCATGGTGGAATTCGAGCGTCTTGGCAGACATAGCAGGCTCGAGCGCATTCATCGCATAGGGCAGCGGCGGAAGCTGGAAGGCCATTACATCCTCTCCGGTTACATCGGTGTCAGTATCGGGCGCGCCCCACCCCGGCACCCGGGAGGTAAACCAAGGAATATCGGCTCAGTTCCGGCAGAATTGTGAACTTTGCGCCATCGTGGCGGGTTCAATCCAGATCACTGCTTCAGCTCGAGGAAATGCCGGAGGACACCATGCCGCAGCCGGGGAGAAAGACCCACTCGCGTGCCGGCCGGAGATGGTCGGCCCGCGTCACCCGTGACAGCGATGCGCTCGATTTGCGACGTCGCGTCTTCACCTGGCGCGATCCGAAACGGATCGCGCGCTCACTGAAGCGCTCCGCCGAGCACAGTCAGCGGCGCAAGGGGCGACCGTTTCAGTCGGCGATGTCGATGCTGAACTTCTATGTCAACCGCGCCGGCCGCAATCTACCGGTGGAACGGCGCCGGGTTCTCGCGCGCGCGAAGAGCGAATTGCGTCGTCTATACGACAGATAACGTAGCGGCACCACAACCACCACAAATGAGGCGGAAACACGGCTTTGCCTGCTTACCCCGCCCTGTGGACAAGTCCCCATGGCCTTGGTTTTTCTTGAAGCGGTCACGGTTTTGCCCCCTTCGCACCTGCATAATTTTTGCCGGTGATCCTCGCTGAAGGGGTGTGTGTTTAATGGTCCGGCTGCGTAACAAAAAAGCCCAAAATTCCGCCACTGCTTTCTTGCCTACCCGCGTTCTACTCCTTGGTGCCAGTGCGATTACGCTAGCCGCAGGAGCCACGCCGGCGCTTGCCCAGAGCTCGCCGACGACGGGCTTCTACATCGGCGGTGCCGCAGGCGCGAACATCATGGAGAACAATCGCTTCCGGAATGGCGGCGGCAACAGCACCGATAGCTACAAATTGGGCTACGCGGCCACATTCGCTTTGGGCTACGGCCTCGGCAACGGCCTTCGGTTCGAACTCGAGCCCGGGTACCGCAACAACGCCATCGATCGCGTCAACGGGATCCGAGCGAACAGCCGGATTCAGCAGGCGACCCTGATGGGTAACGTCCTCTACGACATCTATCAATTCCAGACGCCCTGGCTTCCACTGACGCCGCATGTCGGCGGCGGCATCGGCTATGCCCATGTCTGGGATCGCTCGGCCGCGCCGAGCGGCAATAACGTCTCGGGCGATACCAACCGCCTCGCCTTCCAGGCGATCGGCGGTCTCGATTACGCGCTGACGCCGAACCAGAAAATCGGCATCGATTATCGCTACATGGTAGTCCACGACGCGTCTTTCCCGACGGCCTTTGGAGGCCGGAGCGCCCATGCGGGTGATCTCAACAACCACACCGTACTCGCGACCTATCGCTATGAGTTCAACACGCCGCCCGCCCCTCCGCCGCCGCCGGCGCAACCTGCGGCAGTGGTGACGCCGCCCCCACCGGCGCCGCCCCCGGCCGCGCGCCCCTATGAGGTCTATTTCGAATTCGACCGGTCGACCCTTACCCCGGATGCGCGCCAAGTCGTCCAGCAAGCCGCGCAGAATGCGCGACAGGGCAACGCAACGCAGATCGTCGCGACCGGCCATACCGATACGGTCGGTACCGCCAGCTACAACCTGTCGCTGTCGCGGCGCCGTGCCGCCGCCGTGCGCGCCGAGTTGATGCGCGACGGCGTGCCGGGAAATCAGATCTCGACCTCGGGCGTCGGCGAGAACGATCTCGCCATCCAGACGGGGCAGAATGTGAACGAGCCGCGCAACCGCCGCGTGGAGATCACTGTGCGAGCGCCAGGCATGTAGGGCCGACTTGGGACGGCAAGCCGGCCAAACGGCCGGCGGGCTGACTTTGTCTGGCGCTAGCACCGGGCGCGACACAAAGGGCGGGGAGCACCGGGCGCTGGGACAGCGTGGAGGGAAAAAAGAACATGCAAACGATACTGATCTCTAATCGGATTGCCGAGCCGAGCCGTGGCGGCGCCATGCCTGGAGGCTTAGCCGCCGCGCTCTATGCCGCTACCGACAAGAATGGCGCCTGGTGGATTGGCAGCAGCGGCAAGCACATCAAGGAGAACAGCAACGAATCGCCGATCCATATGAAGACAATCGGCGCCGGGAAGCTGGTGACGGTCGACTTCCCCGCCCATCTCTATCGCAATTTCTATAACGGCATGTCGAATTCGGCGATCTGGCCGATCCTCCACGATCGCGCCGACCTACTGCATTACGACGAGCGCTTCTTTCACGCCTATAGCGAGATCAACAACCTGATGGCCGATGCCATCGCGCGCCTCGCCCAGCCCGACGCGCTGATCTGGATCCACGACTATCATTTCTTCATGCTCGGCGATTGCCTGCGGCGCCGCGGCATCACCAATCCAATCGGCTTCTTCCTGCACACGCCTTTCCCGACCGCCTCGGTGCTGAGCTGCATGCCACAGCACAAAGCGATCATGAAAAGCCTCGCGGCCTATGACCTGATCGGGTTCCAGACCGGCAACGACCTTTTGCGCTTCCGCGATTATGCGACCACCGAGCTCTCGGCCACGCTGACCGGCCAGACCACGCTCCGCTTCGATAAGGATCGGGTGCAGACCGGTGTCTTCCCGATCGGCATCAATGTCGAGCGCTTCGGCGAGGCCGCCGAGCGCAATCTCAAGACCCGCCGGCTCAACCGCATGCGGCACGATCTGCATGACGGCAGCATGGTCATCGGCGTCGATCGGCTCGATTACAGCAAAGGCCTGCCGCTGCGCTTTGAGGCCTATGAGCAGTTCCTCACCCTCTATCCCGACGAGCGCAAGCGCGTGTCGTTCCTGCAGATCACGCCGCCCACGCGCTCGGAGGTCGAGAGCTACCGCCGTATCCGCGGCGAGCTCGCTGCCAAAGCCGGCGACATCAATGCACGCTTCGGCAGCGTCGATTGGATGGTGCTGCGGTATGTCAATGAGAGCTTCTCGCCGGACGAGCTCGCCGGCTTCTATCGCATGAGCAAGGTCGCTTGCGTGACACCACTGCGCGATGGCATGAATCTTGTCGCCAAGGAATATGTCGCGGCACAGAATCCCGAGGATCCCGGCGTTCTCGTCCTGTCGAAATTCGCCGGTGCCGCGCAGGAGCTGAACGCGGCGCTACTCGTCAATCCCTATGACACGGAAGAGGTCGCGCGCTGCCTCCACCAGGCGCTCTATATGCCACGTGCCGAGCGGCTGGAGCGTTGGGAAACCTCGATGCGCGTGCTGCGCAAGGCCGATCTCCAAAGCTGGTATGATTCCTTCTTCGTTGCCTTGCGCAGCGCGTCAATCAAGCCAGCGAATAGCACGACCCTGAGCGTCGCCTGAGGCTGCAGTCGATGCAGTCCCAAACCGACCCAGCGTGCGCGATCGAGACCAAGGCTAAGCACATTGACCCCACCCTCCGACATCGCCAGCGCAGCCGCGACGACCGCTAGCTCGAACACCCGCGAATTCGCCGCCGGGCGCGGGCCAAAGCGCGGCGCGCGGATCGTCATCGAGCGGCTCTACCCCGAGCTCGATGGCGGCCGGTACGCCATCAAGCGCGTGGTCGGCGACAAGCTCGAGATCTGGGCCGATATCTTCCGTGACGGGCATGATGTGCTTGGCGCCGCCATCCTCTACCAGCCGGAAGGCGCGTCGCGCTGGCATTCGGCGCCAATGCGCTTCTTCGACAATGATCGCTGGATCGGCACGATCGAGCTGACCGAGAACCGGCGCTATCGCTACACGATCGAGGCCTGGACCGATCTCTTCGCCTCCTGGTGCGACCGCATGCGGCGCAAGCGCGCCGCCCAGCAGGACCTCACCCTCGATCTTCCCGAGGGGCGCGCGCTGGTGCATGCGGCGGAGGCGCGCTCCGGCCGGACGATCGCGCCGCCGGACGCCGGCATCGACGCGCTGCTCGCCGAGTCTGTCGTCGCGGCGATGGCCGAATGCGGCCCGCGCGAGGATGTGACGCGGTTTGATCGCGTCCTCGAGATCATCGTCGACCGCAAAGCCGCCTGCTTTGCCGCGTGGTACGAGATGTTCCCGCGCTCGCAAGGCACGGCGCCGGGCCGCAGCGCGACATTCCGCAATTGCATCGCGCGGCTCGACGATATCGCGGCCATGGGATTCGACACGATCTATCTGCCGCCCATTCACCCGATCGGCGAGAAGAACCGCAAAGGACGAAACAACAACGTTGAGGCGCAGCCCGGCGAGCCCGGCAGCCCCTATGCGATCGGCAGTGCGCTCGGCGGTCACGATGCGATCCATCCCGAGCTCGGTACGCTCGACGATTTCCGCGCTTTCGTCGCCGCGTGCGCGGCCCGCCGGATGGAGGTGGCGCTCGATCTCGCCGTGCAATGCGCGCCGGATCATCCCTGGGTCAAAGAGCATCCGGAATGGTTCGAGTTCCGCGACGACGGCTCGATCCGCTATGCGGAAAATCCGCCGAAGCAATATCAGGACATCGTCAACGTCAATTTCCGCACGCCGGCGTGGCCGGCTCTCTGGCAAGCGATCTACGAGATCGTCACCTTCTGGATCGCCGAGGGCGTTCACGTCTTTCGCGTCGACAATCCGCACACCAAGCCTTTCCCGTTCTGGGAATGGCTGATCCGCGAGGTGCAGAGCAAGCGGCCCGACACCCTTTTCCTTTCGGAAGCCTTCACGCGCCCGAAGGTGATGCGCAATCTCGCCAAGCTCGGCTTCACCCAATCCTATACCTATTTCACCTGGCGCAACGACAAGCACGAGCTGACCGAGTATTTCACCGAGTTGACGCGCGAGGAGGCGCGGGAATATCTCCGGCCGCACCTTTTCACGAATACGCCCGATATCCTGCCGCGCTTCCTCCAGGATGGCGGGCCACCGGCCTTCCGCATCCGCGCGGTGCTCGGCGCGACGCTCGGGGGACTCTTCGGCATTTATAACGGCTTCGAGCTGTGCGAGAACCGCGCGCTGCCGAATTCCGAGGAATATGCCGATTCGGAAAAATATGAATACAAGGTCTGGGATTGGGATCGCCCGGGCAACATCAAGTCGCTGATCACGAGCCTCAATCGCATCCGGCGCACGCATCACGCCTTCGAGGATTGGCGCAATCTCGAATTCCACCCCTGCGATAATGACCGCGTGTTGTTCTACAGCCGAGGCAATGCCGTCTTCGTCGCCCTCAGCCTCGATCCGTTCGGGCCGCAAGGGACGACCGTCGATCTGCCCGTGCATGCGATGGGCCTAAGCGAGAGCGATGATCTGCGAATCAACAATCTTCTGACGGGCGGCACCCTCCATCTGGTCGGCGCCCGGCAGCGCATTCGCCTCGATCCCGATGCGCCGGCGATGATCTTCACCGTGGAGAAGCTGCGGTGAAGAATGCGCCGATCGCCGACCGTCCGGATTGGTACAAGGACGCCATCATCTACGAGCTGCATCTGAAAGCGTTTCACGACGCCAATAATGACGGGGTCGGCGATATCCCGGGCCTTATCGCGAAGCTCGACTACATTCAGGAGCTCGGCGTCACCGCGATCTGGCTGCTGCCGTTCTATCCCTCGCCGCTGCGCGACGATGGATACGATATCTCGGACTATCGCGACATCCATCAATCCTACGGCAGCCTATCGGACTTCCGCCAGCTCGTGCGCGAAACGCATAAGCGCGGCATGCGCATCATCATCGAGCTGGTCATCAATCACACCTCCGACCAGCATCCATGGTTCCAGCGCGCGCGCCGTGCGAAACCGGGCACGGTGGCGCGCAATTTCTACGTCTGGAGCGACACCAACGAGAAATACAAGGGCACGCGGATCATTTTCACCGACACCGAGAAGTCGAACTGGACGTGGGATCCGGTCGCCGGCCAGTTCTACTGGCATCGCTTCTTCTCGCACCAGCCCGATCTTAATTTCGACAATCCCCATGTCGTGCGCGCCGTGCTCAACACGATGCATTTCTGGCTCGATCTCGGTGTCGACGGGTTCCGGCTCGATGCGATTCCCTATCTCTGCGAGCGCGAGGGAACGAGCAGCGAGAACCTTCCCGAGACGCACGCGATCATTAAGCAAGTCCGCGCCGAACTCGACCGCGATTACAGCGGGAAAGTATTGCTCGCCGAGGCGAATCAATGGCCGGAGGATGTAAAGGACTATTTCGGCAGCGGCGATGAATGCCATATGGCCTTCCACTTCCCGCTGATGCCGCGCATCTACATGGCGATCGCGCAGGAAGACCGCCACCCGATCACCGACATCATGCGCCAGACGCCGGAAATTCCGGAATCCTGCCAATGGGGCGTGTTTCTGCGCAATCACGACGAGCTGACGCTCGAGATGGTGACCGATGCGGAGCGCGACTACCTGTGGCTGACCTACGCCGCCGATCGCCGCGCGCGCATCAATCTCGGCATCCGCCGGCGTCTCGCGCCGTTGATGCTCAACGATCGCCGCAAGATCGAGCTGATGAACGGACTGCTGCTGTCGATGCCGGGAACCCCGATCATCTACTACGGCGACGAGATCGGCATGGGAGACAATATCTATCTCGGCGACCGCGATGGCGTACGCACGCCGATGCAGTGGACTCCCGACCGCAACGCCGGCTTCTCGCGCGGCGATCCCGCGCAGCTTTTTCTGCCGCCCATCATGGACGCGGTCTACGGTTATCAGGCCTTGAACGTCGAGGCGCAGTCACACAGCCTGTCCTCGCTGCTGAACTGGATGCGGCGGCTGATCAATGTGCGGCAATCGCTCAAGGTCTTCGGCCGCGGCACGCTGACATTCCTTTATCCCTCCAACCGCGCGGTCATTGCCTATCTGCGCCAGCACGAAGACGTGACCGTCCTCTGCGTTATGAATCTGTCGCGGTCGGCGCAGGCGGTCGAGCTCGATCTACCCGCTTTCGCCGGCCGCGTCCCGGTCGAGCTGCTCGGCCGCACCTCGTTTCCCGCGGTCGGCGCCGGTACCTACACGATCACATTGCAAGCTTACGGCTTTTTCTGGTTCGAGCTGACCCAGCCGTCGGAAGACCTGCGGCCGGTGGTGCAGATCGCGCCCGATCTCGTCACGCTGGTCCAGGTCGGCGATTTCGCCTCGGTCTTCGAGGGACGTAACCGCGGCATCACCGAACGCGACGTCCTGCCCGCCTATTTGCGGCCAAGACGGTGGTTCGCGCAAAAGAACGAGCGCAACGTCCAAATTGCCATCTTGTCGACGCTGTCGTTCTCCCTTGGCGGACGGGATCGCTGCTGGCTGATCGCCGAAGCCCGCGGCAAGACCAACATGGCCTATTCACTGCCGGTGGTTGAAGAGTACCAGCCCCCCGCGGTGCCGGCGCCGCAAACGGTTATCGCCAAGCTGCGGCGCAGCTATCGCGAAGGCTATCTGCTCGATGCGCTGTTTGGCGACGAGTTCATTCGGGCGGCTATCGAAGCGCTGCGGCAGAGTGCGATCATTGAGGCGCGCGGCGGCACGTTGTCCTTCCGACCGACCCCCGCCTTCCTCGCGGCGAACGCGCCGGAAAAGCCGGCGATCCGCATCGGCGGACAGGAACAATCGAACAGCTCGGCCGTCGTCGAGGAATGGCTGATCATCAAGTTCTATCGCAAGGTCGCGAATGGCACGAATCCCGAGATCGAGATGGGCGGCTTCCTCACGAACGAGGCCCATTTCGCAAATTCGCCCGCGCTTTTCGGCAGCATCCATTTGCAAGACACCGCCGGCCGCGAGATGGCTCTG
>DATNGE010000033.1:0-13219 GCA_035606035.1 Allostellaceae bacterium | reverse complement strand
TTCGATGCGCTCATCGATTTCGACAAAGCGGTGCGCGATCCGGCGCATCCGACCTCGATGCGCGCCGACTACGATTGCGGCGACCATCTCCATCCAAGCGACAATGGCTATCGCCACATGGGCGATGCGATCGATTTGAAGCTATTCGAGTGATAATCGCACACCATCGTCATTCCCGCGAAAGCGGGAATCCAGGATAGGCTCCGGGCGGTTCCCTGGACCCCCGCTTTCGCGGAAGTGACGGATGGGAGAGGGACCCTACTGGAACCAGAGATCCTCGGCCTTGGGATTCCCCTTGATCAGGTCCTGCTCTTTGGAGATGTCGATCCAGAACTGGATCTTCTTCGGCGTCAGATCGACATTGATGATCGGCGGCGGCAGCGTGCCGACCACCTGCGCCGGCAGGCCGGTATATTTGGCGATCGCCTGATTGGTCTCGTCGCGATGATCCTTCATGAAGGTAAGCGCCTCGCGCATTCCCTCCTGCATCGCGCTGATCTCTTTCTTATGCGCCGTCGCCCATGAACGCTTCGCCGCGAAGATCACGGTCGGCGTCCCATCGGGCGTGGCGCTCAGCCAATTCGCGACTGCCTTGCCGGCGCCCGATTGGAGGATGCGAGCGGTGAACGGCGCTTGCGAGGGATAGGCGTCGATCTGGCCGCTCTTCAGCGCGTCGCCCGCCTGCGGAAAACCGAGCTCGACATATTTGACGCTGTTCGGATCGACGCCGTTCGCCTTGAGATCGCGGCGCAACATGATATGGAGCAGCGCGCCGATCCCCGGCACGCCGACCGTCTTGCCTTTGAGATCGGTAGTCTTCTCGATGCCGGCTCCCTCGCGCGCTATCAGCACATCGCCGGTCAAGGGATAAACCGCGCCGCCGGCGAAGACGACGAGATCCAGGCCGGCGTCATTCGCCTGCAGTAGGGATGGGAGGGTCGGGCCGCCGATCTCCACCGAGCCGCTTTCGATCAAGGCGGGGATATTCCCGGAGATATTGGTCTGGACGAAGTCGACATCGACGCCGCGCTTCTGGAAGAAGCCCTGCTGCTCGGCGACATAGCCCGCTGTGAATCCGGCGACGGCGGTATAGGTCATCTTGACCTTGGTCTGCGCCGCAGCAGGAAGCGCAGCGGCGACAAGCGTCAGAGCGAAGCCGGCGAGAAGCGAGGGCAGCGTTTTCATTTTTATATTCCCAATTGCAGTCATGCTTGTTCCCCGACCGGCGGCGACAAGCGCTCCAGCACTTGCCCGCGCGTCTCGATCGCGAAGAACGCGGTGATCAGGCAGCCCAGGAGCGAGAAGAGGCCGAAGACCACGAAGACGTAATTAAGCCCCCAATGCGGCAATACCCAGCCGACCATGAGAGGCCCAGCCATCGAGGCGGCACGCTGCCAGGCACTGGCGACGCCGCCGCCTAAGGCGCGGAGCTGGGTCGGATAGATTTCCGCCGTGTAGGTGGCGAGGCCGAGGGCCAGGAAGCTGCAGAAGAAAAAAGCTCCCGAGACGGTCAACAAAGTTTGCAGGGCGGAGAGCTGTCCGAGAAAGAGGAAGCACAAGAGCGGCACGCAACATATGCCGAAGCCGACGGCGAACATGGATTTGCGGCCAAGCGCCTCGATCAAATAGACCGTCAACAGCGCGCCCCCGAGACCAATGCCGCTGAGGATGAGGCCGTAGGTCAGCGACGTTTCGACCGGAAGGTGATAGACGACGTTGAACAGGGTCGGCGCCCAGGCGGTGAGGCCGTAGGTCACGACATAAGCGCAGATCCACATGAACCACACGACGATCGTGCGCTTCAAATAGATTCCCTTGAAGAGATCGCCGACACGCGGCTTTACCTCGTTGACCGCCGGCAGATCGCGCGGCAGCGGCGGCAGCGCCCTGCCTTCCTTCACGCCGATATCTTCGATGCGTTTCAGGGCCGCATCCGCTTCCGCGAAGCGCCCGCGGCTCGCAAGCCAGCGCGGCGATTCCGGCAGCATGACGCGCAAGGGAATCGCAATCAGCGCCGGGACGGCGCCGATCACGAACATCCACTGCCAGCCCCAATTCGGCACGACGTAGCGGCCGACCAGTGCACAGATCGGCAGTCCGATCGCGAACAGCACCTGGGCCGAAAGCGAGAAGCGGCCGCGTCCATCGGCCTTGGCGAATTCATTGACGTAGGCGGCCATCAGCGGGACTTCGCCGCCGAGACCGAGGCCCTGGACAAAGCGCACCCACCACATCTGGTCGTAAGTCGTGACGAAGGCGCAGGCGAGGCCGCCAAGGGTAAAGATCAGCAACGTCACAATCATCGAGTTGAGCCGGCCCCAGCGTTCAGCGATCCAACCGAACGCGATCGCGCCGATGAGCTGGCCGGCGAAACCGACCGCGATCAAAGACCCGATCATCTGCGGAATTTGCGGCGGGTTGAGATGCCAGAAGGCGATCAGCGAAGGCAACACATAGGCAATGGTGATCGAATCAAAAGCGTCGAAGAACCATGCGCTGCAGACGATGAGCCGCATATTGCGGTGCCAGGACGAGTAGGGCAGCCGCTCGATCCGCGCCGCGATCTGGCGCATCTCGTTGCCGCTGGTACCGCGCGTTGATGTCGTCGCCATGAGATCGTTCCCCCTCGCAGGCCCTGTCGTTTCGGTCGCCGCGTATCAACCCGGGCGCGGCGTTCTTGCGCCGGACGATATCGCAAGATCGGCCCCGCCGCTATCGCGAAGCGATCCGCGAGGGCAAAGCCACTAATGATTGTCGGTATAAAGGGCGCGGAGCGAGCCGTCGGACCAGACGATGTCGGCGATCCGCCAACCGACCCGCAGTTTGACGAGTTTGACGGTGACGCTTTGCGGCTCGTTGAAGTTGCGAAAGCTCACCGTCGCCGAGGCCTTGTCAGTGCCATCCATCACAGCCGCGATCTTGAGGTCCGTGACTTCCCAATCCTGGGCGTCGATGAAGGGATCGCCGTCGAGCTCCGGCACGTCGCCGCGTTTGGCCGCCGCTGCCTCATCCGCGGCGATCAGTGCGACTAGCGATGGCTCGAAATAGCGCGATAGCGCGCCCTTGCCGTAGATATCCACCCCCTTGGCGTTCTTGCCTTCGTAATGGTGATAGATCGTCGCCAGGAACTTGTCGGGCGTCGCCTCATCGGCGGCGAAGGCGGGCGCGGCAAGGGCAAAGACGCAGGCGATCGCCAGAAGGAAAAGACGCAGACGCGAGGTCAGGGGCTTCATAAGGTGCAGCTCCATTAGCAACCGCGATGATAATACCCGGATGTTGCGGGACAGGGAATTTGACCCTTACGGGAGCTTTCCTGTACCGTTCGCGTCAGGGTGGAAGCAGCTTTTGAGGAGCTCGGCTATGGACGCCTCGACGCAAACACAGGTCCCCTCATTTACCTGGCTCGGCTCGATGCATGAGGGCATCCCGGTCAGCCATCAGAATCTCGATGCCTGCATCGAGTTCTATACCAAGGTACTCGGGCTGAAGCTCCTGAAGCGGCCGAAAGCGCTCGACGACATCGGCCGCGGCGCCTGGCTCGGTGACGCCGACGACAAGGTGCAATTCCACCTCATCGCTACCGAAAGGGACTACAAGCCCGGCCCCGGCACGAAATATTCGGCGACCGGCCGCCATACGGCTTGGCTCGTCGCCGATATCGAGGCCTTCCGCAAGCGCATGGAAGGGCTCGGCATCGACTATGGCGAAGCGAAGAATCTTCTCGGCGCGGGCAGCGCCCAGCTCTTCGTCGTCGATCCCGAAGGCCATACCTGGGAATTCCAGGAGCCCTTCCCGAAGCGTTGAGGCGTGTCGCGCCCTAGCTCACGACACGCAGCTTTGGCGTCTCGCTCTCCATGAGTTCCGCATAGACGGCAAGATAATCCTGCGCCATGCGGCGCGCCGTGAACCGGTCTTCGAAACGCTTGCGGATATGGCGGCGGTCGAGCGTCGGTATTTTTTCGAGCGCCGCGATCGCCGAATTCTCATCCGAGACGATGAAGCCGGTGACCCCATCCTCGACGATCTCGCTGACCGATCCCGCGTCGAACGCGATCACCGGCGTGCCGCAAGCCGCCGCTTCGATCATGACCAGGCCGAAAGGCTCGGGCCATGAGATCGGCAACAGGAGCGCGATGGCGCCGCTGAGAAAATCCGCTTTCTCCGCGTCGCTGATTTCGCCGACATACTCGATGCCCGGCGATCGCAGCATCGGCTTGATCTGCGTTTCGTAATATTCAACGTCGACCTTATCGACCTTGGCGGCGATCTTCAGCGGCAGGCCGCAGCGTCGCGCGATCGATATGGCGATGTCGGGTGCTTTCTCGGGGCAGATGCGGCCGAGGAAAGCGAGATAGCCCTGCGTCGTCGGCTTGGGCTGCAAGAGCTGCGCCGGCAAGCCGTGATGGACCGTCCGGATCCAGCCCGCATAGGGGACGGGCTTGCGCTGCGCATCGGATATGGAGATCAGCGGCGCCGTCGGAAAAGTGCGAAACACGGTCTGATGCTCGTTGAGATCGAGCCGGCCGTGCAGGGTCGTCAGCCACGGCACCGGCTGACGCGCAAAGAGCGAAAAGGGATAGTAATCGAGATGGAAATGCAGGAAATCGAATTCGGGGGCACGCTGACAAACGCGCTCGAGCATCGCCATGTGCAAGGCGTTGGGGTCGCGGATCGCGGGATCGAAGCGCAACGCGGTCGGCCAAAGCGCGTCCAGCTCAGCTGACGTTACCGAATCGCCGCTCGCGAACAGTGTCACCTCATGACCGAGCGCGATCAGCTCTTCCGTGAGCCACGAGACCACGCGCTCCGTGCCGCCATAAAGTTTCGGTGGGATCGATTCCGTCAGTGGCGCGACCTGAGCAATTCGCATGGACGACATTCTCCCTTGCTCCGCGAGCGATATGCTGGCGGTTGCGGTGACAACGCGTGACAGCGCGGGCATTATCCGCTTGCGCGCGCCGACGATCCAATTTGTCGCATCTCAAGCTTTGCGCGGCGCCGAGTCCTGCGGGAACATCGGCGCAGACGCGGCATTCTCTACCGCAGAGACCGCATTCTTTATGCGGCGGCGCGGAAGAAGCCGGCACGTCGGCGCGTTTTCCGATGACACATAATTTGCCGAAGTGATCATGAGATTTGAGCGTCCGCACGAAGAATTGACGCGTTACGCCGATCGGCCGCTCGCCTTTCTCGGGCGCTACATCGGGCGGCGCGCCGCCGCGCATGCCGCTATCTTGGCCGCAGTACTGATCGCGGTCGGCTGCTCGGTTGCCGCGCAATACGGCCTCAAGGCCCTGGTCGACGCGCTATCGGGTCCGAAGACCGGTACGGCGATTTGGGGCGCTTTCGCGCTGCTGGTCGGGCTGATCGCCGGCGATAATATCGCTTGGCGCCTCGCCGGCTGGCTGGCGAATTATACTTTTGTTGCCGTCACGGTCGATCTGCGCAGCGATCTCTTCCGTCATTTGACGGGCCATGCGCCGAGCTACTTCGCCGACCGCATGCCAGGGACCTTGGCGAGCCGCATCACCGCGACATCGAACGCGGTCTATACCGTCGAGACCATGTTCATTTGGAACGTGTTGCCGCCCTGTGTTGCGACACTGGGTTCGATCTTCTTTCTTGCGACGGTGAGTCTGCAGATGACCGCGGCGATGACATTGATCGCGGCGGTGATGATCGTCGTCTTGTTCCGCCTCGCGGCGCGCGGCGCGCCACTCCATCGCAATTTTGCCGATTGCGCTGCTGTCGCCGACGGCGAGATGGTCGATGTGATCTCCAACCTGCCGCTGGTCCGCGCTTTCGGCGGACTCGCCTTCGAACATCGTCGCTTCGATGAAACGATCGACCGTGAGGGCGCAGCGCGCCGGCGCAGCCTGTTCTATCTGGAGAAGCTGCGGCTGCTGCACGCGCTCGTCACGGCGACGCTCACGGCATTTCTTTTGGCTTGGGCTTTGCTGCTCTGGCAGCACAATCTGATCACGACGGGCGATGTCGTTCTCGTCAGTACCTTGGGCTTCGGCATTTTGCATGCAACTCGCGATCTCGCCGTGGCGCTCGTCGATGCGACACAACATATGGCTCGGCTCGAAGAGGCGATCGCCACTCTGCTCGTGCCGCACACGCTTTGTGACGTACCGTCGGCGCCGCCCTTGCGGCGGCATCGCGGCGGCATCGTTTTCGACGACATCCGTTTCGCCTATCCCGATGGTCGGAGAGTCTTCGAGCATTTCAATTTGTGCATCGAGCCGGAGCAGCGTGTCGCACTCGTCGGCGAATCCGGCGGCGGGAAATCGACCCTCTTCGCGCTCCTGCAACGGTTTCATGATCCGCAAACCGGGCACATTCGGATCGACGGCCAAGACATCGCCACGACGGCGCAGGACAGCTTGCGGGCGGCGATCGCGGTCGTGCCCCAGGATGTCGGGCTGCTCAACCGCTCGGTGATCGAGAACATCCGCTATGGCCGGCCGGAGATCAGCGACAGCGCCGTCATCGCCGCCGCGGACGCGGCGCGCTGCACGGAATTCATCGAGATGATGCCGCAGGGCTTTGATACGATCATCGGCGATCGCGGGGTGAAACTATCGGGCGGGCAGCGCCAGCGCATCGCGATCGCGCGCGCGATCCTCAAAGCGGCGCCGATCCTGCTGCTTGACGAGGCGACCTCGGCGCTCGACAGCGAATCGGAAGCGGCGGTCCGCGAAGCGCTCGATCGCGTGATGCATGGCCGCACCGTGATCGCAAGCGCGCATCGCCTCTCGACCGTGGCCGATTTCGATCGCATCGTCGTGATGCACAAGGGGCGCATCCTCGAGGACGGGCCGCCCGATGTGTTATTGGCGCGCCGCGGCGCTTATTACGCGCTGGTCGAGAAGGAGCGGCGGCGCTTCGCCGACGCGCCGCTCGCCGCCCTGGTTCACTGACCGGATTTGACTTTCGCCAAGGTCTCGTGGAAAGCGGCGAGAACCTTGTCGCCGCCCGGCGTCGCTTTGATCCACGCATCTGTCACCGGCGCGACCGCCGCTTGCCATTTCGCGGTCAACTCGGCTGAAGGCGTGATGACGGTGTGCTTCGGATCCTTCTTCGCCGCCTGACGCGCTTCTTCTTCGACGTCGTCCCAAGCCTTGCCGAGTGCGCGGCTCTCGGCCTCGCCTGAATTCTGGTCGATGATCTTGCGCGCTTCGGGCGAGAGCGCCTCGTAACGCTTCTTCGCCATGAACACCATCGCGGGCGGCGTGCCGAGCTGTGTGTCGATATGATAGGTCGTGACCTCGGCGAGCTTGAAGGGCTGGAACGCAGTCCACGACATCAGCGCGCCGTCGACTGTGTTGCGCTGCAGCCCCTGGTAGAGCTCCGGCAGCAACAAGGAGATCGGCGCGGCGCCAAGGCGGGTAGCGACATCGGCGTTCGTCTTCGCCACCACCATCAACCGGAGGCCGCCGATATCGTGCGGCGACTTTGGTGGTTTGGCGAGATGGATCTGCGATTGCGGATAGATCTGCACGAAGAGCGGCACGATGTCCCTGTATTCCGCATTGAAATAGCCGGCCTTGATAAGGCGCCAGAACGCGACCGAGGAGGTCTCCGAGCGCTCGGTCTGGAAGGGCATGTTCGAAAAACCGGAGAGCGGGAAGGTGCCCGGGACGCTGTTATGGCTGCCCCAGCCGATCTGGATCACGTCATCGCGAACGCGGGTGTAGAAATTGCCCGGATTGGCGATCTCCATCCCGTCGCGGACATCGATTTTGACGACGCCCTTGCCCTGCTCGTTGATGCGCTCGGCCCAGGGATGAAACACCCGGAGGCTGATATGCGTGCCGGGCGGCGTGCTCGTGCCAAAGAGAAGCGTTACCTCATCGGCGCGCGCGAAACCCGCTCCCCCGAGCCCAGCGGCAAGCAACGCGGCAATTGCCAAGCGTTTCATGCGACCCCCTGTTATTCTTCGCTCCGTATTTTTTGCCTCGCCTCGAGCCAGGCGAGCAGTACAGGCGCGGCCGCGGTGAGATGCTTGTAGCGGAGCATCGCCGGGCTCATATCGCGAATTGCCCCGGCGAGATCATTGGCGTCGTCACGCGTCGCAATCACGCGATCGAGCGGGGTGATCTCGGTGGCGATCGTAAACAGCACGGCACCGCTTTGCGGCAGGCGGCGCAAGGTCTGGCGCTCGAGGCGGAGGTAGAGCACCGATCCCGCATTTGCGGCGGTGACCGCTGCGTCGGCCTGGCGGCCGACCGGCTGGAAGCGCGCCGGATCGTCGGCGATGCCCCAATTGACGCGGGCGAGGATGCGGCCGGGCTTCAGGGCGGCGAAGAAATGCGTGACCGGCCGCTCCAAGGCCGGCGCGTAGCCGGGCACGGGGGCATGGATGAAATCGAGCGGCCGGCCGATCTTCTCTTCGAGGTGCCAGCGATTGGGAAAGCAGAGCGACGCGGCGATCAGGCGATAGCCCTCGTCGTTCGCTTGCAACAGACAGAGATCCTCCGCCACCAGCCGTCCCGCCAAATCGAGCGGATGGAGCGGCGGTGCGTCGACATCCCATATCTCGCGGCTGGCGGTGTTGCGGAGGTAACCTTTATTCTCGCGGCAATAGACGCTGGGGAAGCGTTGCGCCAAATGCTCTGCTAATAGGTGCAACACTTCGACCGACGCGGCACTCGCTTCGGGCAAAGCGCGGAACACCAATTCGTGCCGAGTCGCGAGCAATTCGCGCTTCTCGGCGAGAACGTCCCGCAAGGACGCATCGGGCGCGAGCCATTCCGCTTCGCTTTGCGGCGTCAGGCCCATCGCCAACCGATAGCGTCCGCCGTCAAAGAGGGAATTTCCTGTGGATTCTCGCACTGGGCTCATCGATGGGGGTTTAGCATGGCAAGGCGAAGCGATATAGATACGTCCCTTGCCTTAACGAGGTGTTCTATGGCGAGTTCTCCGCCGCTCGAATGCGCCAAATGCGCGATGTGCTGCAAGATGGCCGGCTATGTCGAAGTCAGCAATTACGACGTGGCGCGGCTCGCCAAGCATCTCGGCCTGACCCCCGCCGAGTTCAAGGAAAAGCACCTGGTGCAAATCACCCGCGCCGGCAAGATGTGGCTGAAGGACGAGCACGAGACGTGCCAGTTCCTGGGCCCCGATCACAATTGCACCGTCTATGAGGCCCGGCCCACGCCATGCCGCGGCTATGTCTGCTGGGACCAGGACGACAAGACTGTCTACGAGTTTGCCCGCTTCATGCAGTGGAACACCGGCAAGCTGCGCGACAAAGAGCTGGCAGAGGCAAAAGCGGAAGGCCGCAAGCTGCGCAAGCCGAAGGCGAATGGCGCGCGCGCCGAAGCCTGAGCGCCGTCACTTCCCCGATTTACGCAATTCCGTGACGAACTGAACCGTCTACCGCACGGCCGGGGCGACATCCTCGCGCTGCGGCGGGACGTATAGTGCGCCCTTGACCGGCGTCTCGTCGGGTTGGGTGGTGATCGGCACATCCTGGCGGCGCGAGGCCTGCTCGGTCGCCTTGGCCATGCCGTATTGCACGTCCCTGGTGAGGAGCCAGTTGATGAAGACGCGGGTCGCATTGGGATGCGGCCGGTCCTTGAAGATGAAGAGCGAGCCGCCGCCGATCGCCTCGAGATTATTGTCAGGCGAGTTGCCGAAGGAGCGTATATCCGCTTGCACGCCAGCCTTGGTGTAGGTGGCGATCAGCGAGCGCACCGGCGGGCCGATGCCGACCCAAGCCGTGCCGCGCGCCATCGCGTCGACAACCTGGAATTGCTGCGGCACGAAATCGATCTTCTGATCGGTGATCAGCATCTTGAAAGCGTCATCCCCGAGCTTCACGCGCAAAAGATAGGCGTAAGACGTGCCGGAGCCCGGCAGGACCGGATCATGCCAGGCGATCTTGCCCTTGAGGCTCGGATCGAGCAGCAGCTTCAGGCCCTGCGCCGCGACCTTCTCGGGCGGGATCTTCAGGGCGTTGTACCAAGGCCCGGCGATGAACTTCGCCATGGCGAAGACGTATTGCCCGGCCGTATCCATGAAGGCGCCGTGCCAGCCGCCCCAGAGATCAGGGTTCTTGGTTGCAGGATCGATGATCTCGGGCAGGACCGGATCAAGGATGCCGTCATGCGAGAGGATGATGCCGCCGGGCGGGCCGGCGAGCGCCACATCCCAAAGATTTTTCCCAGCGCTGCGCTCGGTGCGGATGCGGGCGACGAATTCCGATGAATCGACCACCGAAAGCGAGAGCTTGATCTTCGGATAGGCTTGCGGGAATTCGCGCAGGAGGAAGTTGCGCGCGTCCTGATTGGGCTGCGAATAAAGGATAAGGCTGCCCTCGGCATTGGCGGCATCGATCGTCCTCTGCCATTCAACATGCCAGTCCTGCGCCGCGGCCGGCCCGGCGCCGAGTGCCAGCAGTGCGACGAGCAGCCCGGCAATGCGGTGTCGCATCATTTCACCAGCTTGCGATCTTCGGCGGCGAGCGCGAGCGCCGATTGCAGCGCCTCGGTCGCGTCTTCGCGCTGCGGCTGGAGATAGGTCGCGCCTTTGACCGGCGTCTCGTCCGGCGCCGTCGTGAGCGGCACGTCGAGGCGGCGCGAGGCCTGTTCGGTCGCCTTCGCCAGCCCGTACTGTACGTCCTTGCTCAGCAGCCAGTTGATAAAGACGCGGGCCGCGTTGGGATGCGGCCGCTCCTTGAAGACGAAAAGGCCGGAGCCGCCGATCTCCTGCAGCGCCAGATCGGGTGTCGGGCCGAAATTGCGGATATCGGTCTTCACGCCGGCCTGCATATAGGGCGCCATGAGCGCGCGCACAGGCGGGCCGATGCCGATCCAGGCGGTGCCGCGCGCCATGGCTTCGACGACCTGGAACTGGTCCTTGTAGAATTGCGGTTGCTGCTCGGTGATGATCTGCTTCAAGCCCTCATCGCCGAGCTTGGCGCGTAAGAGCAGCGTATAAGGCTGGCCGGCGCCCTGCACCGCGGGATCGTGCCAGGCGATCTTGCCTTTGACGCTCGGATCGAGCATCAGCTTGAGCCCGAGCTGATCGACTTTCTCGGGCGGGATTTTCAGCGCGTTGTACCACGGGCCGGCGATGAAATTCGCGATCGCGAATTCATACTTGCCGCCGACATCGGTGAAGGCATTGTGCCAGCCGCCCCAGAGCTCGGGATTCTTGATCTCGGGATCGACGAATTCTGGCATCACCGGATCGAGGATGTCGGCATGCGCCAGGACATAGCCGACCGGCGGCCCGGCCAGCGCGACATCCCAAAGATATTTGCCGGCGCCGCGCTCCGTCTTGATGCGGGCGATGAATTCGGCGCCCGGCATCGCCGAGAGCGAAACCTTGATCTTCGGATAGGCTTTCGGAAATTCGCCGAGGATGAAGTCCTGTGCCGCCTTGTTGGGCTGCGAATAGAAGATCAGCGTGCCTTCCTGGCCGGCAGCATCGACTATCTTCTGGAACTCTGCTTTCCAGTCCTGCGCGGCAACCGGGGAAGGCTCGATCGCGAAAGCGAGGCTTGCGATGAGGGCGGCACCGAACCAGCGCAGCAAGCCGTGTTTTCGGGTCATACGTCCCTCCCCATCCGTGCAGCGCGTCATGGCGCGCTTTGTTGTTGCCGACGACTCTAATGAAACGATGTTGTCATGACAACATCGTTGTACTAGGAATCGGCTGGAGGGTGGGACGGGCAATGGCGGAACAGCGCTTCGCGAGCGTTGCGGGGCTGAGAACGCATTACCTGCAGGCGGGAAGCGGGCCGGCGCTCTTCATGTTGCATGGCCAGCTTCCCGGCTCTTCGGCCGAAGCCGAGTTCGGCGGCAATATCGATGTCTTCGCGGCCGCCGGTTACACCGTCTATGAGCCCGATCTCGCCGGCTTCGGCCTGACCGATAATCCCTCGGATTTCAGCGTCGAAGCGCGCATCGCCCATGTCGAAGCCTTCATCGCTTTCACCGGCGTGGCGCCGCGCGCGATCTGGGGCTCGTCGATGGGCACCTATATCGGCTGCGCGATCGCCAAGCGCGATCCGCGGGTCGAGCGGCTGGTGATCACGCCGTCCAGCGTGCTGCCGCCGCCGGGCACGGCGCCGCGCAGCGAAGCGGGCGAAAAGCTCTTTCACGCCATCCACGGCTACACACCTTCACTCGATGCAGCGCGCGCCGTGCTGAGCCAAGTACTGGTCAGCCGTCCGCCGAGCGATGCGCTGGTGCAGCTCTTTTATTCGATGAGCACCGGCAAGAACGAGGAGGCCGAGCGCCAGCGCCGCGCCGCCGGCCGGCCGCGCCCGATCCATGGCGAGCTGCGCGATCTCGCTGCCTCGAGCCTCGTGCTCTGGGGCAATGACGATGTCGCGGTCCCGGCCGAGCGCGGGCTGCTGCTCTTCGGCGGCCTGCCGCGCGCCGAATTCCATGTGCTGCACCGCTGCGGTCACTGGCCGCAGCACGATCAACCCGAGCGCACGCATCGCCTCGTCGGCGATTTCCTGCGCGCGGCCTAACCATTCTCGCGAGCCGGAAAGGGCATCCCCATGGCCATCATCGAACCGACATCGCCGATCGGGCACAACCGCGGCGCGGAGGTCGACATCACCTATCACGATTTCCTGCGCACCGGCCCCGACACGATCGGCGGCCGGTATCTGCGCTCCTTCTGGCAACCGATCATGCGCGGCGAGGATATCGCGAAGGGCCGCGCCAAGCCGGTCCGCATCATGAGCGAGGATTTCGCGGTCTATCGCGGCGAGAGCGGCAAGGTCTACGTCACCGAGCCGCGCTGCGCGCATCGCGGCGCCAAGCTCTCGGTCGGTTGGGTCGAGGGCGACGACATCAAATGCGCTTATCACGGCTGGGCCTATAACGGCGAGAGCGGACAATGCACCAAGCAACCGGCCGAGCCGCGGCCGTTCTGCGACAAGGTGAAGATCCGCACCTATCCGGTCCGCGAATATCTCGGCCTCGTCTTCGCCTATCTCGGCGAGGGCCAGCCGCCGGAATTCCCGCGTGCGCCGGAATTCGAGACCGACAAATATTTCGCCTGGCTGACCACGGATATTTGGCCGGCGAATTACTGGGCGCAGCTCGAGAATTCGATCGACTACGCGCATACCGAATTCCTGCACTGGCATTTCCATTTCAAGACGCCCGAGCGCATCAATGTCGAGGAGACCGATTACGGCGTGAAGGTCTTCGTGCCGGGTCTTTCCGACACCGCCGATCATTAC
>DATNGE010000032.1:0-4010 GCA_035606035.1 Allostellaceae bacterium | reverse complement strand
TCGCTTTCTATACCGGCAATCAATTCCCGGCCGAGTATCGCAACGACCTCTTCGTCGCGCTGCATGGCTCATGGAATCGCGGTCTGCGCACCGGCTACAAGGTGATCCGCGTCAAGCTGCAGGACGGCAAGGCGATCGGCCAGTACGAGGATTTCATGACCGGCTTCGTCAACGCCGATGCCAATGTCTGGGGCCGGCCGGTGGGCGTCGCAGTCGCGCCGGATGGCTCGCTGCTGATGAGCGATGACGGAACCGGCACGATCTGGCAGATCAGTTATGGCGGGCAGGCGGGGCATTGAACGAGAAGCAGGTTCCGCTCGCCGCGACGTTGCTGCTGCTACGCGATAACGCGGCCGGTTTCGAGGTGCTGATGATCACCCGCCACGCCGAGACGGTGTTCGCCGGCGGCGCGGCGGTGTTTCCCGGCGGCAGGCTCGATCCCGAAGATGCAGCGCCGGCGCTGTTGCAGCATTGCCGCTCGGTGCCCGGGAGCGATGCGGCGCAGATGGCGCTCCGAATCTGCGCCATCCGCGAGACCTTCGAGGAGGCGGGGCTGCTGCTGGCGCGCCGGGCCGGCGACGATCGGCTGCTCAGCGGCGCCGAGTTGGACGCGATGCAAGAGGAGCTGCTGCTGCGGCTCGGCCATCCGGCGGATTTCACCGAGCTCGTTGTCGAAGGCGGTCTCGAGCTCGCGACCGATCTTCTCGTGCTCTTCGCGCATTGGATCACGCCCGAGATCCGGCCGCGCCGCTACGACACCTATTTCTACCTGGCGCCCGCGCCGCCGGCGCAGGAGGCGCGCCATGACGGCCATGAGGCGGTGGATTCGATCTGGATCGCGCCAGGCCAAGCGGCCGAGGATGGGGCGACGCAGCGCGTGAAGATGATCTTCGCGACGCGCTTCAATTTGCAGAAGCTGGCGCGCAGCGCGACCAGCGCGGCGGCTTTCGCGGCAGCGCGCGCCGACACGATCGTCACCGTCACGCCGGAATATCGCGAGACGCCGCGCGGCCTGATGTGGTGCATCCCGATCGAGGCGGGCTACGGCATCGCCGAAACGCCGGTCAAAGGCGAGGCGATCGCCTAAGACCGTTTCCAATCGTGGAATGTCTTGCCCTCGGCGGCGAGCCGCGCCAGCAGGGGGGCCGGTTTCAAACCGTCGTCGCCGAAACGCGTCGCCGCAGCGCTCAGCCGCTCGGCGATCTTCGGCAGCCCGACGAGATCGGCATAGAACATCGGCCCGCCGCGATGCGCCGGGAATCCGTAGCCATAGACCCAGATGACATCGATATCGCTGGCGCGCGCGGCGATGCCTTCATCGAGGAGGCGCGCGCCTTCGTTGATCATCGCCGAGAGGATACGCAGGGCGATCGCGTCGGACGGCAGGTTCGCGCGCGTATCGCTGCCGCGTGCGGCGTCGATGATGCGTTGCGCCTCGGGGTCGGGCAGGGGCGTCCGGCTGCCGCTCTCGTAGCGGTAGTAGCCGGCGCCGCTTTTTTGTCCGAGCCGTCCGGCATCGACAATCGCATCGGCGAGCGGCCAGAAGCGATCGCGCTGCTTGCGCGCGCGATAGCTGATATCGAGTCCGGCGATGTCGCCCGCGGCGCACGGCCCGACCGGAAAGCCGAATTCGGTCATCGCGCGGTCGATCGCTTCGATGGCGACGCCTTCGGCGAGCAGCCGCTCGACCTCGCGGCCGCGCTGCGTCAGCAAGCGATTGCCGACGAAGCCGTCGCAGGCGCCGACCGTGACGGCGATCTTGCGGATCTTGCGCCCGAAAGCCATGCCCGTGGCGATCGTACTCGGCGCGCTTTTTGCCACGCGCACCACCTCCATCGCGCGCATCACCGTCGCAGGCGCGAAGAAATGCAGGCCGAGAACCGCCTCCGGCCGCTGCGAAGCCTCGGCCAGCAGATCGAGATCGAGATAGGACGTGTTGCTCGCTAAGAGCGCATCGGGTTTCGCAATCGGACCGAGCTCGGTGAAGATCTTGCCCTTGAGGGCAAGTTCCTCGGTCACCGCTTCGATGATGAGATCGGCGCCGCGGAGGTCGCTCAGCAGCATCGCGCCGTGCAAGCGCGCGAGACGCTTCTCCCTTTCATCGGACTGGAGGCGGCCGCGTTTCACCGCGCCGTCGTAATGCGCGCGAATGGTGGCGAGAGCGCGATCGAGCGCGAGTTTGTCGGCTTCGACCAAGGTCACCGAAAGCCCGGCATCGGCGCAGCAGATCGCAATCGCGCTGCCCATCGTGCCCCCGCCGATGACGCCGACGCTGGCGATCGTCTTGATCGGGGTGTCGGCGGCGAGCCCCGGCACCTTCGCGGCGTCACGCTCGGCAAAAAAGAGATAGCGCAGCGCGCGCGCCTGCTCGCTGAACACCGTGCCGCCGAAGATTTCCTGCTCGCGCCGCAAGCCATCATCGATCGGCAGCAGCGCGGCCTCGACAGCGTCGATACAAGCCTGCGGTGCGTTGAGCTCCGGCTTGCGCTTGGCGGTCTCGGCGCGCGCGGCAGCGAAAAAATCCGCATCCGGCGGGGCCGGCGCGGGCAGGTCGCGTACCCGCGGCAACGGGCGCTTGTCGCTCACCCGCTCGGCAAACGCGATCGCGCCCGCACGCAGATCGCCTTCGATGATCTCGTTGATGAGCCCGTACGCCAGCGCCGTCTTGGCGTCGATCGGATCGCCGCCGACGATCATGTCGAGCGCCATCTTCAATCCGACCAATCGAGGCAGGCGCTGCGTGCCGCCGGCGCCCGGGGTGATGCCAATCTTTACTTCGGGCTGGCCGAGCTTCGCATCGGACGTGGTCACGCGATAGTGACAGCCCATCGCCAGCTCGAGCCCGCCACCCAAGGCATGGCCGTGGATCGCGGCGATAATCGGCTTGGGGCTTTGCTCCATCACCGCGATATTTGCGGGGTTGAGCGGCTCTTCGCGTTTGCGCTCGAATTCGGTGATGTCGGCGCCGGCGATGAAGCCGCGGCCAGCGCCGATCAGCACAATGGCGGCGGCGGCCGGATCGGCGATTGCGGCTTCGAGCGCTGCTTTGAGCGCGGCGCGCAGCGCGTGGCTCGTGGCGTTGACCGGCGGATTGTCAATGATGAGGAGAGCGACCTTGCCGATCTGCTCGGTTTTTACCAGCGGCAAGCCCGCTTCCATGCTGAAATCCTCATGCTGCAGTGCGGCAAGGCTTGAAGCCCAGGGCGGTTTCTGTCAAGCAGAGCGCAGAAAAATGCGTGGTCGCGGTTCGACAGGGAGGCCCATGAAGCAGCGTCTCGCCGTCTTTGCGGCGGCGATGATCGCGGCGTTGTCGATACAGCCTCTGTCCAGCGCTCGCGCGGCGGATTCCGCGAAAACGGTGACGCTCGGCGCCTCACTGCAATTGACCGGCGGCGATGCCAATCTCGCGCGCTACTTCCGCGACGGCTACCAGATCGCGGTCGATCGCATCAACGAGCGCGGCGGCGTCCGTATCGGCGCGGAGACCTATCACTTCGCGCTCAAAATTCTCGACAATCAGTCGAACATCAATCTTGGCGTGCAGCAATATGCACAGCTCGTCACGCGCGAGAAAGTCGATTTCCTGCTCGGCCCCTACAGCAGCAGCCATACCCTGAGCGAATCATCGGTCGCCGAGAAATACCGCGTGCCGATGGTGGAGGGCGGCGGCGCAGCCAAGCAGATCTTCGACCGCGGTTATCGTTATATCTTCGGCACCGCGCCGCCAGCCGAGAATTATTTCGGCTCGACGGTCGAGATGATGACCAAGCTCGATCCGAGCGTGCATACACTGGCGCTGTTGACGGCCGACGATGCTTTCGATGTCGCGGTACGCGCCGGTACTCAGGCGCTTGCCCAGAGGCTCGGGATCGAACTCGTGGTCGATCAAGTCTACCCCGAGGCGACGCCGAATTTCACCTCGTTGCTCGCGCTGGTGAAGTCGAAAACGCCCGACGCGATCCTGCTCGGCGGGCATGAGGCCGAAAGCCTCAACTTCATGCGCGAGGCGA
>DATNGE010000031.1:0-7005 GCA_035606035.1 Allostellaceae bacterium | reverse complement strand
TGAGCGACGGCGCATAACAATCACCTGTCACGCTCGATACGTCTCGCGTCGTGTTCCTACTGAGACGGAGTGCGGCGCCCGTTTTACATTCGATGATCAAGTCGCGTCGAACACCGCGCGAACATAAAATGGAAAACCGGTGTGGGTTTTGATGGAAAACCGCACTCCGCACATCTGCTAAGTGCTGGCTGGGGCGGGAGGATTCGAACCTCCGTATGGCGGAATCAAAATCCGCTGCCTTACCACTTGGCTACGCCCCAATGCGGAGATCGGCGCGACCTTAAACGCAAAGCCTCGGCAAGGCAAAGCCGGCAGCGCGAATCGCGACGGAACTTCGCGGGTCGCGAGCGGTTGACGTAGGCGTGACGCCCCGGCAAGGTGCGCGGCACCCCCGCTCCACGAATCACGGTCGTCGATGAGCGCCTCCGAAGCCACCACCAGCGCCGCTCCGCCTCTTCCCCCTCCGCGCGACAAGCATTTGCGGCGCATGGCGGACACGATCCGCGCGCTGTCGATGGACGCGGTGGAGGCGGCGAAGAGCGGCCATCCCGGCATGCCGATGGGCATGGCCGATATCGCGACGGTGCTCTGGGGCCAATTCCTTAAATTCAATCCCGCCGAGCCCAACTGGCCGGATCGCGATCGCTTCATCCTCTCGAACGGCCATGGCTCGATGCTGCTGTATTCGCTGCTGCATCTGACCGGCTATGCCGACATGACGATGAACGAGCTGAAGACGTTCCGCCAGCTCGGCAGCCGGTGTGCTGGCCATCCCGAGCGCGGCCATGCTTCCGGTATCGAGGTAACGACCGGTCCCTTGGGCCAAGGCATCGCCAATTCGGTCGGCATGGCACTCGCGGAGCGGCTCCTCGCCGCGCGTTTCGGCAAGGAGCTGGTCGATCATTACACCTATGTCTTCTGCGGCGATGGCTGCCTCATGGAAGGCATCAGCCAGGAAGCGATCTCGCTCGCCGGCAATTTGAAGCTCGGCAAGCTGATCCTTTTCTGGGACGACAACCACATTTCGATCGATGGACCCACCGATCTCGCGCGGCACGAGGACGAGATCGAGCGCTTCGATGCGAGCGGCTGGCACACCCAGCGCATCGACGGCCACGACACCGATGCGATCGCCGATGCGATCCGCAAGGCGCAGGCGGACGACCGGCCGTCGATGATCGCCTGCCGCACCATCATCGCGTTCGGCGCGCCGACCAAAGCCAACACCGCCGCGGCGCATGGCGCGGCGCTCGGCAAGGAAGAGATCGCCGGCACGCGCGAGCGCCTGGGCTGGACCTCGCCGCCTTTCGTCGTGCCCGCCGACATGGTCGAGGCCTGGCACAAGGTCGGTCAGCGCAGCAAAGCCGCCTCGGCTGCGTGGCACGAGCGGCATGCGAAATCGAACGAGCGCGCCGAGTTCGACGCGCTGCAATCGGGCGAGATGCCAAAAGCCGTGCGCGACGCGCTCGCGGCGCTGCGCACGAAATTCGCCGCCGAGGGGCCGAAGACGGCAACGCGCCAGGCTTCGGGCAGCGTGCTCGACGTGCTGGCGCCGGTCATGCCCTCGTTGATCGGCGGCTCGGCCGATCTGACGCCGTCCAACAATACCAAGGCCAAAAGCCAGAAGGTCGTCGATCGCGATCATTTCGACGGCAGCTATATCCATTACGGCATCCGCGAGCACGGCATGGCCGCGGCGATGAACGGCATGGCGGCGCATGGCGGCATCGTGCCCTATGGCGGCACGTTCCTCGTCTTCACCGATTACTGCCGGCCGGCGATCCGCCTGTCAGCGCTGATGAAGCTACGCGTCATCTATGTGATGACCCATGATTCGATCGGCCTGGGTGAAGACGGGCCGACGCATCAGCCGGTCGAGCATCTCGCGGCGCTCCGCGCGATTCCGCATCTCCAGGTCTTCCGCCCCGCCGACGCGGTCGAAACGGCGGAATGCTGGGAACTCGCGCTCGCTCATACCGATCGGCCGTCGATCCTCGCCTTGACGCGCCAGCCGGTGGCGGCGCTACGCAAGGACGCGGGCGAGAACCGCTCCGCCCGCGGCGCATATGTGCTTGCCGAAGCCGATGGCGCGCGCAAGATCACGCTGCTCGCGACCGGCTCCGAGGTCGGCATCGCGATGACGGCGCGCGAGCAGCTCGCCGCCAAGGGCATCGCCGCAGCCGTGGTCTCGATGCCGTGTTGGCAGCTTTTCGAGTCGCAGGACGAGTCTTATCGTCGCGCCGTGCTCGGCACCGCGCCGCGCGTCGCAGTCGAGGCCGCTGTGGAATTCGGCTGGAATCGCTATACCGGCGATCGTGGCCGGTTCATCGGCATGCATGATTTCGGCGCCTCAGCGCCAATCGAAGCGCTTTATCCGCATTTCGGTATCACCGCCGAGGCCGTTGTCGAGGCGGCCCTCGGTTTCGTTTGAGAAACATTCAGGGGTAAAGAATGGCCATCAAAGTTGCGATCAACGGTTTCGGCCGCATCGGACGCCTCGTGCTGCGCGCCTTGCATGAACAGAATCGCGACGATCTAGAGGTCGTCGCCATCAACGATCTCGGCACGGTTCACGCCAACGCCCAGCTCTTGAAATACGACAGCGTCCATGGCCGCTTCAAAGACGGCATCAGCACCGGCAGCGACTGGATGGATGTCGGGCGCGGCAAAATGAAGGTGATCGCCGAGCGCGATCCCGCGAAGCTACCGTGGAAAGAGCTCGGCGTCGATGTCGCGCTCGAATGCACTGGGCTCTTCACCAAGCGCGACACCGCGGGCAAACATCTCGAGGCCGGCGCGAAACGCGTAATCGTCTCGGCGCCTGCCGACGAGGTCGACATCACGATGGTGATGGGCGTCAACAGCGATCAGGTAAATGCCTCGCATCGTGTCCTCTCGAACGGCTCCTGCACCACCAATTGCCTTGCGCCGGTGGCCTATGTGCTGCACGAAGGCGTCGGCATCGTGCATGGCTTTATGACGACGATCCATTCCTACACCGGCGATCAGAACACGGTCGACACGCTGCACAAGGATATGCGCCGCGCCCGCGCCGCCGCTATCAACATGATCCCGACCTCGACCGGCGCGGCCAAGGCGCTCGGCCTCGTCATTCCGAGCCTCAACGGCAAGCTCGACGGCACGTCGATCCGCGTGCCGACGCCCGATGTCTCGCTGATCGATTTCAAATTCACCGCCGCCCGCGACACGAGCGGCGACGAGATCAATAGCCTGATGGAAAAAGCCGCGAACTCGAACCGGTTCCGCGGCATCATCGCCGTGGTGAAGGACGAAGTCGTTTCCAGCGATTTCCTCCACGATCCTCACAGCTCGAGCTTCGACCTCACCCAGACCAAGGTCATCGACAAGCGCTTCGTGCGCGTGCTGAGCTGGTATGACAATGAATGGGGCTTTTCGAACCGCATGGTCGAAGCCGCCGCCCTCGTTGGCAAATTGGGTTAGGGCATATTGGGGTAAGTGCGCCGCGAGATCGTCATCCATTCGCTCGACCAGGCGCGCGCCGCGCTGGCCGCTGCGGCGGCGTGCGACAAGGAAGTGACGCTGGCGAGCGCGCCGGGCGCGGGCCTACAGGCGGGGTCTGGCTGGTTCAAATCGGTCATCGAGCAGGCATGCGAGGCGTATCCGCAGGTCAGTGTCACCGCGATCCTCGATTGCGGCGATCAGCCCGGCGCGGCGATGGCGGCGCTCCGGGTCGGGCTCAATAATCTGCGCTTCCACGGCCCGGTCGAGCTTCGGGAAAAGCTTGCCGGCATGGGCGCGGTTCTCGTGCCACCGGCCGACACCAGCCTCGATCTGCGCGAAATTCAGGGACCCGAAACCGCCTGTGCCGCGTTTCTTCGGGAAGCCTAGGCAAAGTTCGAATCAGCGGGCCGGAGTGGCCGATGGCGCCCGCTTTTGGTATATCGGCGGCAACAGATCGAGGACGTCTCCCATGCAGCTCACCGAGCGCGTCAGGACCATTCTCTCCCATTACGAAAGCGATAATCCGGGCACAAAAGCCAACCTCGCCCGCATCCTGATGCAGGGCAAGCTCGGCGGCAGCGGCAAGCTCGTCATCCTGCCCGTCGATCAGGGCATCGAGCATGGGCCGGCGCGCAGCTTCGCGCCGAACTCCCCGGCTTACGATCCGCATTACTTTTTTCAGCTCGCCCTCGAGGCCGGGCTCTCGGCGTATGCCGCGCCCCTCGGCTTCATCGAAGCCGGCGCTGCGACCTTCGCCGGCGCGCTGCCGCTGATCCTCAAGGTCAACTCCGCGAACAGCATGGCGCGGGCCAAGGAGGCGCCCTCGCAAGCCGTCACGGCGGGCGTCCGCGACGCTCTGCGTCTCGGCTGCTCGGCGATCGGCTTCACCATCTATCCAGGGTCCGATGAAGCCTATCGCATGATGGAAGAGATCGCCGAGATGGGGCGCGAGGCGAAATCCTATGGTCTTGCGGTCGTGATCTGGTCCTATCCGCGCGGCGGCAGCCTCTCGAAGAACGGCGAGACGGCCATCGATATCTGTGCCTATGCCGCGCATATCGCAGCGCAGCTCGGCGCGCATATCATCAAGGTGAAGCCGCCGACCGATTTCCTCGAGCTCGATGCCGCGAAGAAAGTCTACGAGCAGCAGAAGATCGACATCTCGACGCCGGCCAAGCGCATCGCCCATGTCGTGCAATCCTGCTTCAACGGCAAGCGCATCGTCGTCTTCTCGGGCGGCGAGGCGAAGGATCTCGACGGCGTCTACAACGAAGCGCGCGCGATTCGCGACGGCGGCGCCAATGGCTCGATCATCGGCCGCAACACCTTCCAGCGCCCACGCGAGGACGCGCTGAAGATGCTCGACCATATCATCCGCATCTATCGCGGCGAGGCGTGAGCGCCCGGCTCTATCTGATCACGCCGCCGGCCTTCGAGCCGGCGGCGTTCGCGCCGAAGCTCGAAGCCGCGCTCGAAGCCGGCGACGTCGCCTGCTTGCAGCTCCGCTTGAAAGACGTCGACGACGACACGATCCGCCGCACCGCGGATGTGCTCCGGCCGATCGCGCAATCGCATGATGTCGCTTTCATCATGAACGACCGGCCCGATCTCGCGCTGCAGACCGGGAGCGACGGTGTGCATGTCGGCCAGGAGGACGCCTCCTACGAGGCGGCGCGCAAGATCCTCGGACTCGACAAGATCATCGGCGTCACCTGCTACAACTCGCGCCACCTTGCTATCGAAGCCGCCGAGGCCGGCGCCGATTACGTCGCCTTCGGCGGCTTCTTCCGTTCCATGACCAAGGACACGCGCCGCATCGCCGGCAACGATCCGGATATCCTCACCTGGTGGAGCGAGATCATGACGGTGCCGTCCTGCGCCATCGGCGGTATCACACCGGAAAATTGCGGCACGCTCGTCAAAGCCGGCGCTGATTTCCTCGCTGTGATCGCCGCGGTTTGGGATCACCCCCAAGGCCCGGCTGCCGCGGTGAAGGCCTTCAACGACGCGATCAAGACGGCAAGCTGAAAAGCGACCGTCGCGTCTGGTGCATATCTTGCGCGCGCCGAATGCGGAAGCCGCGCTTCTCAGTGTCGGAGCCAGCGTGATAGAAGCGTGACCATGCACATTCGCACCGCGTTTATTGCTTTCTCGCTCATCGGGGCGCTGCTCTCCCCCGCATTAGCCGCCGACCCCTTCTATCTCGGCAATTGGAAATTCACCTCGGCCGTCGTCGCGCCCTGGGCCGCGCCGGCGGCGCGCAAGCCAAATCGGGCCGAGCGGGATTCTCTCCTCGGCAAGACCGTATCGATCAGGCCGAACGAGATCGCGGGGCCGCGCGTCTTCGCCTGCCAGAGGCCGCGCTACGCACTCAAGCAATATCCGGCTTCAGATCTTTTCCAAGGCGCGTTTGGGGAGATGCGCGAGCGCGATCCAGCGATCGACCCCGCCAAACTCGCGGCGCGGCTGGGCTTCAAAGGCAATTCCTTCCGCACGCTCGAGACCGGGTGCGAATTCGATTGGCATTTCGTCGACCAGACGACGGTGGAGGTCGGTCTCAATGATTGGGTTTACACGCTGAAGAAGCAGTAGCCTCGCGTCAGGTGACCGGCGCCCAGAGCACGTCGTCGATATGCGTCGCGCCCGACGCGAGCATCACCAGCCGATCGAACCCCAGGGCGATGCCGGCGCTTTCCGGCATCCCGTGTTCGAGCGCCGCCAGGAAATCCTCGTCGATCGGATAGGTCTCGCCATAGAGCGCACGCTTCTTCGCGACATCGGCTTCGAAGCGCCGGCGCTGCTCGCCGGCATCGGTCAGCTCGCCGAAAGCATTGGCGAGTTCGAGCCCGCAGACATAGAGCTCGAACCGCTCGCATAGGCGCGGATCGGCTGCCTTGGGCCGGGCCAGCGCGGCCATTTTGATCGGGTAATCGTAGAGCACCGTCGGCGCGCCGATGCCGAGCTTCGGCTCGATCGCGCCAAGGAAGATGCGGAAGAACAAATCCTCCCAGCTGTCGCCCGGATGCGGCGCGATACCTAAAGGCCGCGCCGCGGCGGCGAGCGCGTCCAAATCTCCCACGGTCGCCAGAATGTCGATGCCGCAATTCCGGCTGAACGCCTCGGCCACGGTTAGCCGCTCCCACGCGCTATGCGGATCACAGATTCGACCCTGCCAAGTCATCAGCCGCGTGCCGGCCGCACGCAGCAATGCCTCGCAATCAGCGACCAGGTCGAGATAGGTGGCGCCGGCGCGGTACCATTCGAGCATCGCGAATTCGGGATGGTGGGTGGCGCTGCGCTCGCCGTCGCGGAACACGTGCGCGAGCTGCCAGATCCGCGGCAATCCGGCTGCCAGCAATTTCTTCATCGCGAATTCCGGAGAGGTATGCAGATAGAACGGCCGCGCCGCGCCAGCGGCCGCATCGTGCAGCACGGTGGCGAAGGCATTGAGGTGCGGCTCCAGTCCAGGGCTGACCTGCAAGGCCCGTGTGTCGACCTCGACAAACCCGCTTTCCGCGAAGA
>DATNGE010000030.1:0-10481 GCA_035606035.1 Allostellaceae bacterium | reverse complement strand
CGACGACGGAAGCCCTTCCCACGGGCACGCCGCCGATCGACTTCAGCGCGGTCGAGGATATCGATACCGGCATGCTGGGCAAGCTGCGCGCCGCCATCCAGTCCAACCAGATCCTTTTCGACAATAACAGCCCCGCCCCTTCGCAAGAGAACAATGCAATTCTCGACAAGGTGGCGGGCGAGATCCACGACCTTGCGGCATTGGCATCGACGTTGGGCGTGACGGCGCGGGTCATGCTGACCGGCCATACCGATTCCAAGGGATCGGAGATTTTCAATCTTTCCATCAGCCAGGGGCGCGCCGAATCGGTCCGTGCCTTGCTCAAGAAGCGCGGTGTCGATCCGAGCTTGCTCGCCGTTCGCGCTGCCGGTCCCTACGAGCCCGAGCAAAACGAGGATTCGGACGCCGCCCGCTCGCGCAATCGCCGCGTCACTTTCACCGTGGAGATCGACTAGTCGCATGACCGGAACACAGCCGAATTTGCAAAAGAAAATCTGCATGCTCGGCAGCTTCGGCGTCGGCAAGACCAGTCTGGTTCGTCGCTTCGTCGAGAGTGTCTTCTCGGAGACCTATCTGACGACCGTTGGCGTGAAGATCGACAAAAAGATCGTGGCGCTCGGCGACCGGACGATGACCCTCATTCTCTGGGATGTGGCGGGCGAGGACGACATTTCGCCGCTCAAAATGAGCTACGTCCGGGGCGCGGCGGGCTATGTGCTGGTCGCTGACGGGACGCGCCAGCCGACGCTCGACGTTGCGCTGTCGATCCGTCAACGGATCGAAGCCGAATACGGCGCCCTGCCCTTCGTGCTGCTGCTCAACAAAAGCGATCTTCGCGAGCAATGGCAGATCGCTCCCCAAACCCTCGAGGAGCTGCCCTCAAAAGGCTGCACGGCGCGGCTAAGCAGCGCCCGGACGGGCGAAGGTGTGGAGCAAGCCTTCCGCGATTTAGCCCTCGCGATTTCCCGCTGACCCATGAGGGACCTGCCGCAACCTATCGCCGATGCCCTCGAGGAGGCGGTCTTCGGGGAGCGCGCGGTCGCTTACCTGCAGATCGATGATGCCAATCTCGCGGTCATCGGGGCCGGCGGCGATCTCGCCAATTACGGGCTTGAGCTGGCGCATCCCGGGCAACCGGTGCTCGAGCACGCTTTCTTTCTCGAAGGGCTCCTGCCGCTCGCCGAAACGCCCTACGTGATGCCGGCCGTCGAAGTTGCGCGCGGACGCTCGGCGGATTTGCATTTTTATCGCGACGACAACTGCCTCTGGCTCGTCCTGCTCGACGTGACGGCCGAGCGCGACCAAAGCCGCCGCATGCAGCAAAAAGCCTATGAGATGACGCTGCTGGAAGAGAAGCAAGCGCAGCTCAATCGTCGCCTCGAAGCGACCAACGCGGAGCTACGCGCGACCCAGCGCGATTTGCTGAGCTCGCGCGAGGCGCTCCAGCTTGCCCATGACCGGATTCAAACGGAACTCAGCGACGCGGCGAAATATGTGCGCTCGCTACTCCCGCCCCCACAGACCGAGCCCTTCGCCATCGACTGGCGCTTCACGACGTGCTCGGAGCTGGGCGGCGATGCGTTCGGCTATCACTGGATCGATCGGAAACACTTTGCGCTTTACCTGCTCGATGTCTGCGGCCATGGCGTGAGCCCGTGCCTCATGTCGGTCGGCATCCTGCACGTGCTGCAGTCCGCGTCGCTGCGCGACGTCGATTTTCGCGATCCCGAGCGCGTGCTCGCGGCGCTCAACGCCTCTTACCAGATGATCAATCTCGAGGACCTTTTCTTCACGCTTTGGTACGGCGTGTACTGCCCGGACACGCGCCGCCTCGACTACAGCAGCGCAGGTCATCCGCCCGCTCTCCTCTTGGATCGCGGCGGCGCGCGGATGCAGCGACTGGGATCCGGCAGCCCGCCGATCGGATGCATGCCCAACGCCCGTTATGTTGGCCAACATGTCGAGGTGCCGCCGCGAAGCAAGCTCTACCTGTTCAGCGATGGCGCTTTCGAGATACAGCTGCCCTCGGGCGCCATGCTGAACTACGAGGAGTTTCTCGAATGCGTGCGCCGAGCCGCCATGGCGCATGACCACTCCGACGTCGACCACCTCTGCGATGAGCTGATGGGGCTTCGCGCCTGCGCGGCGGTCGAGGACGATGTCTCGATCGTCCGGTTCGCGTTTTAAAGCGAGGCGCGGCCGGGCGCGGATCAGGCCGCGCGCGCCAAGG
This sequence comes from Allostellaceae bacterium, assembly GCA_035606035.1. Taxonomy (GTDB): domain Bacteria; phylum Pseudomonadota; class Alphaproteobacteria; order ATCC43930; family CGMCC-115725; genus CAIKMD01. The sequence goes on along the minus strand of DATNGE010000030.1, from coordinate 8,251 downwards.
AGATACGCTTGAGGCGCCAGTCGCCGTTGCGCTCTTTATGGGCGATCGAGCGGAGGCATACCGGCCCAGGCCAAGCGCCGCCGGAAATACGCAGACGGAAATAGGCCCAATCGCCGATCGTCTCGAGTTCCTCGAACCGCAGCGGCCCGTCATTCGCCGGCTGGGGCGCGCTCGACGAGATCGCCTCCTGAAGCCGCGCGGCGGCCGCATCCTTGCCGACCGCTTCCTGCTGCGGCGTCTTGATGACAACATCCTCGGCGAGAAGCTCCTTGGCGGCCGCGACGTCATTGCGCCGCTCGGCGCTGACGAGGGTCTCGGCAAGATCACGAATTCTGGGCTCGTCTCTTTTCACGGACGACCGCCTCCGTTGTCGCTCGGCCTGCAATGGGAATGCCGCAGGCGGCCAACGGTTCCATGCAAACTTGCTTCGCGCTGCGATCAGCGGGGTGCAGGGATGGAAGCCAATCCGCAGGGGCGCGGCGGCCCTTAATGCAATCGGGAAGCCTGAGCCAACGCGGCTTCCGCCTGATCGACCAATTGCCGCATGATTGCCGCGACGGTCAGAATCTCTCTCACGCCGCCGGCGGTCTGGCCCGCCCAAACCAGCGTTTCGCGCCGTTGTCCCCGCCGAATCCTCTCGCCGATTTCAGCCCAAATTCGTGCGCCGTCGCGGCGCGCCTCCTCGCGTTTCATGCCCCATTCATCGAGAAACGGCGTGCGCAGGGTTCTCCCGACCGTGCCGTATCCAACCATTCCCGGCACGGGAATGATGTCGTTGAGGACGTCGGCTTTGACAGCGTCTTCGGAGCGCGCCTCGATGATGGCCTGCTTCCAATCGTCATCGATGGGAGACTCTTTGGACGCGAGGAAGCGGGTACCCATGTTGACCCCGACGGCGCCGAGCATGAGCGCCGCCGCGATGCCCCGCCCATCATAGATGCCGCCGGCAGCGACGACCGGAATTGGCGACACGGCATCGACGACCTGCGGCACGAGCGCCATCGTGCTGATCGACCCGCCGTAACCGCCGGCCTCGGTGCCTTGTGCGATGATGACATCGACGCCGTGTTCGGCTGCCTCGATCGCCTGGGCGACCGTGGTGATCTGCAGCATGACGCGAGAGCCGACGTCATGGGCCTGACGGATCAACTCGCCCGGATCGTCCAGCGCAAAGGAAATGACCGCAGGGCGCGCGCGCAAGGTGTGACAGAAAGATTCGAGATCCAAGGTTTGCGGGATGTGATTGATCGCGAAGTTCCGGTTGGTCAGGGTGGGTAACAGGTCGATGTCGCGCTTGACCAGGTCGACCGGACGAAAGAGCGAGCCGACGCTGCCAAGCCCGCCTTCGTTGGAGACCGCAGCGGCGAATTCCGCCGACGTGGCGCCGGCGCCCATCCCCGCGAGGATGATCGGCACGTCGATGCCGAGGAGATCGCAGAGGCTCGTCCTGAGCATGGTTTTCGTCCTCAACGGGCGGGCGCCGTCACACGACGGCGATTTGCTGCCGCAACTGGCCGGTGAAGAGGCTCTTCGGGATCATCGCATGAACGCCGCGCACGATGTCGACGACCTGCGTGACACGGAAGCTCACTGCGACGCTGCAGAGCGCATAGGCGTCGAGTTCGGTAAGCTTGGCGCGGCTCGCGAGGAATTTGATCGCATTGCGCGCCGCCATGGTCATAGCGACGTTCAAATCCTTATCGAGGCCCATGAGGATCCAATGCGTGTGGGTCTCCGCCACCGGCCAGGCGAAATTCTGCTGCTTGTGGAGGATGATTTGGATGCGCATCTCCTTCATGCGCGTCTCGAGCGCCGAGAGATTGATTTCGCCATCGCCCTGCACCGCATGGGAATCCCCGGTGAAGATGAGGGCGCCCGGCTTCCACACAGGAATGAACAGGCTCGAGCCTTCGCTCAGCTCGTTGAGATCGAGATTTCCGGCATGCGGGCCGGGCGGAACCGAGCTGGTGACGCCGGGACTGAGCGGCGGGTAAAAGCCGTCGGGGGGCGCGAGGCCGAGCGTCCCCTGGAAAGGCTTCAGCGGCACGCTGATGTCGGGCGCGAATTTTCCCTTCATCCCCTTCAGGTCGAGCTCGAGATACTTGACCTGCCCTTGCGCGAAATCCTGCGGCAGAAGGCCGGTCCCGAGCGGGCCCGGATTGTTGAGGATCGCGCCCCAGGTGAAGGGCTCCAGCTTCTTGTAGCGGATCTCGAGCACATCGCCCGGCTCGGCCTTGTTCACGGCGATCGGACCGATGATCGAATGCGGCCCTTTCCCCGGATTGGCAACCCGAAAGTTGGCGAGCGTGGCGACCGGCACGCCCGGCTGCATTTCGTTCATGAAATGCGACCAGGTGTTCGGAAAACTGATCGTATCGCCGGAATCGACGGTCACGAGCGGCGCGAGATTGGTATCGAAGACGCCGAGATGCACGCTCTCCTTATTGGATTCGACCACATGCACGCGGCCCTGATCGCTGCGCCTGCTGCCGGTCGCGGGCTTTGCGGTTTGCGTCTCGGCCGCCTGCGCGAGCTTGCCGAACCATGGCTCGACCGCGGCGAGCAGCCCCATGAAGCTGCTCGCGGTCAAGAGCTTGCGGCGGGCGCGACCGCGGACGCTGAGATACGCGTCGAACGTCTCCTGGTCGATTTCGTCCATATGGAGAAGACGATCAGCGACGCGCTGGTCGAAGGCGGCGTCCTTGATGTCCTCGCGGATGACGCCGGTGCCCTTCTCATCGCCGCAGCCAAAAAGGCCGCCACATTGATGGAGGTGATGGGCCGGTGCGGTTGGCTCATCATGCTCGTCGTGCGACATGCTGGCTCCCCTTGCTCTAAGTCCCGCAACAAATTGACCCGGTTTGTCGGAAACTCCTCCCTGCGCTCTTGTCGTCGCAGCGATACGCTAAGCCGATACGATAATACGCTCGCCGAATGAGGGTCAAGAACGTGGCCAGCTAAGCGGCGTTGGCGCACGAAGCGCCGGTGCGGTTTATTCCGGATAGGCGCTCGCGCTGCGACGCGAGCCGCGCGCGGCCGCCGAGCGCGCAACGAAAATCCGTTTGTCAGCTCATCAGCGCGTCGCTGCGGCGTCTTCCACTTTCGCCTTCAAGCGGCGCTCGGCAAAACGCGGGACCAGACCGCGCTTCGGGCTCGTCTGATTATCGCTCTGCCCGGGCCGCAGTTGCGTTCCCGGCCAGCCATTGTGGACGAGGTCGAGCACGACGCCGTTAATGTCGTGGAATTTGACTTCGTAAGCGGCGTTGTCGCGGTAATCCGGCTCGCCCATGATCCAGCGGCCGCCCGCCTGCTCGATCCATTTCTGCGTCGCTTCCACGTTATCGACCCAGATGCCGAAATGATGCAGACCGACAAAGTCGCGGCCCTTGCCTTGCGCGGCTTCATCCGATTTGTAGTGCAGCAAGGCGAGACCGATGACGCCGTCGGACAGGAACACGCCTTCGGCAAGACTCGAATCCGTTTCGCCAACGACCTCGAAGCCGAAGACGCGCGTATAGAAATCCGCGGTCGCCCAGGGATCGGGCACCGACATCGCGAAATGGCGCAGCGCGCCGCGGCATTTCGCTTCCTCGCCGAAGCCGCGCTCTGCCATCGCCCGCGCGGCGCGGCGGCGGCGCTCGGCATAGCGCGCGACATCGCCGCGTTTGGGACTCACCTGGTTGTCGGGACGGCCCGGCCGGCGCTGCGTCCCCGCCCAGCCGTTATGGACGAGATCGAGGACGATGCCGTTGATGTCGAGGAATTTCACCTCGTACTGCGCATTGTGCCGGTAATCGGGCTCGCCCATCAACCATTGTCCGCCGGCGCGTTCGATGCGCTTGCGCGTGTCCTCGACGTCGTCGACCCAAATGCCGAAATGGTGCAAGCCGACGAAGTCCTTGCCCTTGCCCTGCGCCGCTTCATCCGATTTGTAATCGAGCAGCGCCAGGCCGAACACGCCGTCGGAGACGAACACGCCTTCGGCGAGACTCGAATCCGTCTCGCCGGCGGCCTCGAAGCCGAAAATGCGCTTATAGAATTCGCCCGTCAGCCAAGGATCGCGGACCGACATGGCTATATGACGAAGCTCGGCCATGGTCACTTCCTCCGGAGGCACGTCTTGGGCCATCATGGCTCGACAACGGCCCCGCGCGCAACCCGATGCTCTGGCGGCCCCGGCAAAAACACGCAACACTCGCGCCATAAGAGAACCCGGCAGAGGAAGCATTCCGGTGGCGCGCTTGCAGATCGTTATTCCGGACGATTATCAGGACATCGCCGACAAGGTCGCGGCCTATGCGCTGATCCGCCACCACGCGGTGACGCGCTATACCGATTCCGATCACGACCTCGACACGCTCGCCGCGCGGCTGCGCGATGCCGATATCGTCGTCTCGATCCGCGAGCGTGTGCCTTTCACCCGCGCCTTGCTCGAGCGCTTGCCCAAGCTGCGGCTGATCGCCCTGCTCGGCCGCACGGCGGCGACGATCGACTTCGCCGCCTGCACCGAGCTCGGCATTCCGGTGACGGTCGGCGTCAGCAACTCGCCGGATTCCCCGGCGGAGCATACTTTGGCGCTGATGCTCGCGTCGCGGCGCAACATCGCCAGCGAGGCGGAAGGGATGCGGCGCGGCGCCTTGCCGAGCACCGTATCGCATCGCCTGCGCGGCGCGACGCTCGGCATCTACGGTCTCGGCGCGATCGGCGAGCTCGTCGCCCAGGGCGGCAAGGGAATCGGCATGAATGTGCTGGTCTGGGGCCGCGAGCGATCGCTTGCCAAGGCGCACGATCTCGGCTTCGCCGTCGCGTCTTCCAGCGCCGAGCTGTTCGAGCGCTCGGATGTTCTCTCCCTGCATGTGCGGCTGAGTAAAGAGACGCGCGGCATCGTCGGTCCGGCCGATCTCGCGCGCATGAAGCCGACCGCGCTGCTGGTCAACACCAGCCGTGCCGAGCTCATCCAGCCCGGCGCGCTGCTCGCCGCTTTGCGCCAGGGGCGTCCCGGTTTTGCCGCCGTCGACGTCTATGAAGAAGAGCCGGTGGCGCCCGAGCATCCGTTGCTCGCCATGCCTAATGTGCTCTGCACCCCGCATAGCGCCTGGGCGGAATGGGACAATTTCGAGCTTTATTTCCGTGAAGCCTATGAGCAGATCGTCGCTTTCGAGCACGGCCAGCCGCTGCGCCTCGCCAACCCCGCGGTCAAGACGCGCGGGAGATGACCAAGATGGATCAGACAGTGCCTTTGATCGACGCGCGGACGCTGCGCCGCATGCTCGATGATCGCGACGAGCTCGCCATCATCGATGTGCGCGAGGAGTTGATCTTCTCACAGAACCATCTCCTGCATGCGCGCTCGGTGCCGCTGAGCCGGCTCGAGCTTCTGTTTGCGGCGCTGGTGCCGCGGCGCGGCACGCGGATCGTGCTCTGCGACGATGATGACGGCGCGGCACAGCGCGCGGCCGCGATCCTCGCCGGCGCCGGCTACGACAACGTCGCGATCCTCGAGGGCGGCGTGGCCGGCTGGCAGAAGGCCGGGTTGGAGCTCTTTTCCGGGGTCAACGTGCCGAGCAAGGCGTTCGGCGAATTCATCGAGCATTCGAGCTACACGCCGAGCATCGCGCCGGAAGAGCTCGCGCGCATGATGGGCGACGGCACGAACATGACCGTGCTCGACAGCCGTCCCTTCGATGAATATTTCCGCGTCTCGATCCCGAGCGCGACCAATGTTCCGGGCGCCGAGCTCGTTCTGCGCGCCCGCGATGCCGCGCCCTCGCCCGCGACCACGATCGTGGTCAACTGCGCCGGCCGGACGCGCAGCATCATCGGCGCGCAATCGCTGATCAATGCCGGGATTCCCAACAAGGTCGTCGCGCTGCGCAACGGCACGATGGGCTGGTCGCTCGCCGGCTTGACCTGCGATGCGGGCAAGGAGCGCCGGGCGCCCGCGGTTTCCGTTTCTGGCCTCGCGGCCGCGCGTGAAGCCGCCACACGTGTCGCCCGCCGCTTCGGCATCCAGCATATCGATCGCGCGACACTGGAAAAATGGCGGGCGGAGAGCGAGCAGCGCACGCTCTATATCTTCGATGTGCGCGATCCCGCCGACTATGCCGCCGGACATATCGCCGGGGCCATCTCGGCACCGGGCGGCCAGCTCGTCCAGGCGACCGATCAATATGTCGGCACGCTGCGCGCGCGTCTCGTTCTGGTCGACGATCTCGATGTCCGCGCCGTCATGACCGCCTCTTGGCTGGTGCAGATGGGCTGGGACGAGGTCTATGTGCTCGCCGAAAAGGGCGATGGACGAGGTCTACCGCTGCCGACGATCCTCGGCCCGCCGCCGCCACCTGAGAGCGCGATCGAACCGGCAGCGCTGGCCGCTTTGCTGCCCGATCGCGCGACAATCATCGATCTCTCGCTGAGCCGGAATTTCCGCAAAGGCCATATCGCGGGCGCCTGGTACGCGATCCGCTCACGCATCGCCCGGGCTTTGCCGAAGATAAGGATGAAGGGCACGCTCGTTCTGACCTCGGAAGATGGCGTGCTCGCCGCGCTCGCGGCGCGCGAGGTCGAAGCCCTCGTGCAAACCCCGGTCCGGGTTCTGGCCGGCGGCAACGCGGCTTGGGCGCGTGGCGGTTATAAGCTCGTCGCGGGCGACGACAATATGGCGGACGAGCCGGTCGATGCCTGGCTCAAACCTTATGAGCGCCCCTCCAAGACCAGCGATGCAATGGCCGAGTACCTCGCCTGGGAGGTCGATCTGCTGCCGCGCATCGAGCGCGACGGCACCTGCCGTTTCCGCCGCTATCCGCCCCACGATTAGCCGTCTGAAGAAAAAACCCCCACCCGAAGGCGGGGGTCTAGTCTACCAGCGAAGGGAGGCCTGATCGCCGGCTCGATTAAGGCAAGCTGATATCGGTCGCGCTCTCGGGCTTATCCGTTGCAATGATCCCGCGAATTTCCGCGTTCGCCGTTTTAACGGCGGTTTGCAGTCCTACCGCCATTAGCCGCAGCGAAAGATCCGTGCGACGCGAGAGCATGTCCAGTTGCGAACTGAGCGAGTCGATGACACCAGCGACGCGCCAAATCGTGACGCTTTCCGTCATTGGCCGCGCGCCTCGTCGCGCGAGCGACGCATCAAGTTGTCGTCGAATTCCCTCAACGCAGCACCCCCCTTATTGGCGCTCATATTGACGCGATGTCGGTGGCAATTCGCAACTGCGAATTCGCAACCGCACAAAGATTTCGGGGGTTATCTCGGTGCATAGCTTGTGGAAAAGATCGGCGCCCGCGCGAAAGAGTCGCAGCTGGTCGCGCGACGGCGCGCGGCGGAAGTTTAGCCGATCCCCCATCCGCAATTCGGTGCGGCGCCAACACCGGACATCAAGCGCCGATGATGGCGCGTGCTAGCGCCGCGCGGCGAGCCGCGCGCCCTCGCCCAGCGCGCGCAATTTTGCATAGGCGACGGTGATCGGGATCTCGCTGTTCCCCGCCGTCGATTGGAAACCGCAATCATTGCCGAAGATCACGTTCTCGCGTCCGGCGACCTTCGACCAACGCTCCATGCGGTCGGCGATGAGCTCGGGATGCTCGATCATCACGTTGGAATGCGTGATCGCGCCGGGGATGAGGATCTTGCCTTCCGGCAGCTTCACTCGCTCGAAGAGATGGAATTCGTGGTCGTGGCGCGGATTGGCCGCCTCGAAGGAATAGGCGCCGGCCTTGATCGTGAAGATGAGATCGACGACGTCGGCGAGCTGCAGATCGGTCACGCGCGGCCCGAAATTGACGCCGTAGCAAGTATGGAAGCGGATGCGGTCCTCGGGTAGGCCGCGCAGCGCATGGTTGAGATGCGCGATGCGCTTCTCGGTGAATTTGCGGTAGCCGGCGAGATCCATCGTGTTGCTCGCCGTGTCCCAGGCGGAAACGAGGCTCGGGAAATCGATCTGCAGCAGGAAGCCGGCATCGAGGATTGCCTTCCACTCCTCGCGCATCGCCTCGCCATAGGCTTCGAGGAATTCATCCTCGCTCTTGTAGTACTCGTTTTTCAGCGAAGTCGTCGGCGCGAGCGACGGCATGAAGCCTTCATCGGCGCCCGCCGCCGCCATCGCGCTCTTCAGATTGCGGATGTCGCGCTGGAGCTTCTCCTGTCCGACATAGCGGATCGGCGCAACGCAAACCCGCGGCGCGATGCGGATCGTGTGCAGGAACGGGTTGTTCTCGAGCACGCCCTTATAGAAATCGGGGAAGAGCTGCG
>DATNGE010000029.1:0-2648 GCA_035606035.1 Allostellaceae bacterium | reverse complement strand
CTGCAGCGCGATCAGATATTCGGTGAGTTCGGGCACCGTCATATCCTTCGGAGCGATCTCGGACACCACCCGCCCACGGTCGAGCACGACCAGGCGATCCGCCACTTCATGCAAATGCGCGAGATTGTGTTCGATGTATATGCAGGCGCGCCCGGACTGTTTGATCCGGCGGACGAATTCGACCACCTTCCTCACTTCGGCGACGCCGAGCGCCGCCGTCGGCTCGTCGAGCACGATGAGATCGGCGTTGTAGTGCATGGCCCGGCCGATCGCGATGCCCTGCCGCTCGCCGCCCGAGAGATTGGCCACCGTCGAATCGACGGTGATGCCGACGCCCCGGAAGCCGATCACGTCGATCAGGATCTTTTGCGCGATTTCCTTCTGGCGCCTGATGTCGATGAAGCCGAACCGGTTGACGATCTGCCGGCCGACAAAGAAATTGCGCCACAGAGGCTGCTTCTCGGCCAGCGACTTGTCCTGGTAGACGGTTTCGATCGAGAGATCGTGCGCCATGCGGACCGAGTATTCGCCCGGCTGAAGCTCCCGCTCGCGGACGAAGATCCTGCCCGAGGTCGGTTCGAGCACCCCGGTCATGACCTTGATCAGCGTCGATTTGCCGGCGCCGTTGTCGCCGATGAGCCCGACAATCTCGTTGCGGCCGATGGAAAGGTTGATGTCACGCAGCGCGTGCACCGCGCCAAAATACTTCTGCACGCCCTCGAGGCGAACAATGGACGCGAAGTCGTGAGCCGGCGTCATTGCTCCCATCCCGGCGTTCCCATCCCTCCCATCCAAACAAGCGCGCCGGCCAGGGCCGCAAGGCCGCACGCGCACGGCCTTCTATGCCTCACGGGAGCCGGAACCGCAATAAGTAATATGATATTATCTTTTGAGGTTCCGCGTCAACCGGATGCGCTAGTCATTGGGAACCATAGCAAGGGTCAAGCGCGGGAGTCTAACGGCCTGCGACTTTTCGCCCGCCCTGGTTGGCGGCGCGGCGCGATATCTCACCTCGATTGAACGGAGGGCGCAAAGCGGCAAGTATCGAGCGGGGGGCGGAGGGGTCGATGGACGAGATCGAGCGGCTCGAGCTTCGGATCGAGGAGCTCGAAGAGGCGATCAAGCGCAGCCGCAGGCTGCGGCTCGCCGGACGAGCCTTGGCCGTGCTCGGGCCCCTGCTGCTGGCCTGCTTCGCGCTCGGGATCGTGGACTATTCGCCGACCCGTATGATCGCCGCGCTCGCGCTGGCGATCGGCGGAATTGTGCTCATGGGCTCGAGCCGCTCGAGCACGGAGGAGCTGGAGCGCTCGCTGAAACAGGCGGAGGCTGAGCGGATCGCGGCGATCGACGCCCTCAATCTCGTCCAGGTCGATGGGGGGGCGTCAGATCATCATTAGGCCGTGGCTACACGCGGCGCGCGCGAAAATCGCGGATCATCTCTCGCGCGGCGTTATGGCCCGGCGCGCCGGTGACGCCGCCGCCGGGATGGGTCGAGGCGCCGCACATGTAAAGGCCGGGCACGGGCGAGCGATAGTCGGCGTGCCCCAGCACGGGCCGGGCGGAATAGAGCTGGTCGAGACTGAGCTTCCCATGAAAAATGTCGCCGCCGACAAGGCCGAACTCGCGCTCGAGGTCGAGCGGCGACAAGACCTGCCGCGCGATGACCGACGCCTTGAAGCCTGGCGCATAAGCCTCGACCGTCTCGATCATGAGGTCGGCGACCGCCTCGCGCGCCTCGTCCCACGATCGCCCATCCGGCAATGCCGGCGCGACATGCTGGCAGAAGAGCGAGGCGACATGGCGCCCTGGAGGCGCGAGCGTCTCGTCGAGTGTCGAGGGGATCAGCATCTCGACGATCGGCTTCACCGACCAGCCGGTGAGCCGCGCGTCGAAGAAGGCGCGCTCCATATAGGCGAGGCTCGGCGCGATCACGATTCCGCTGCCATGATGCTCGGCCGGCTCGCGACCGGGCAGGGCGGAAAAGCTCGGCAGTTCGGAGAGCGCGAGGTTCATCCGGAACGAGCCCGAGCCGCTGCGATAAGCGGCAATGCGGGCGCGAAAGTCGGCGGGTAGAGCGGCCGGGTCGAGAAGTTTTTCGAAGGTCAGCTTCGGATGCAGGTTCGAGACGAGCGCGCGCGCCGCGATCTTTTCGCCGTTCGCGGTGATGACACCCGCGGCCTCGCCCTTCTCAATCAGGATTTCACGCACCTCGCAGTTCGCGCGGATCTCGACCCCGCGTTCGGCGCAGGCGCGCGCCATCGCCTGCGTGATCGCGCCCATGCCGCCGATCGCATGGCCCCATACGCCCTTTTTGCCGTTCACCTCGCCCCAGCAATGGTGGAGTAGCACATAGGCCGTGCCGGCCGCATAGGGGCTGGCGTAGGTTCCCACGATCCCGTCGAAGCCGAGGATGGCCTTGATGGGATCGCTTTCGAACCATTGGTCGAGGATGTCGCCGGCCGAGCGGGTGAAGAGCTCGAGCAGGTCGCGCTGGCCTTCGAGGGTCAGCGAACGCAGGCGGTTTCCGGCTTTCGCCGCGTCGAACAGCGCGCCGAGGCTGGCGCCAAGCCCCTGCCCCGTCGCCAGATTGGGCGGGGTGGAAAGCGCGAGCGCGCGAAGCACATCGGTCAGGCGCTCGAGTCGCGCCT
>DATNGE010000028.1:0-25805 GCA_035606035.1 Allostellaceae bacterium | reverse complement strand
TCATCGTCGCGGATGGCCTCCACTCCAGCATTCGCCGTGCCGGCAATTCCTGGATCGTCGATTTGCAACACGGCGCGCCGGCGCCGGACGCGCCGATCACCGTCGATCCGCGGCCCAGCGCCGCCGTTCCGTCGGTCAGTTTGCATGTGCATCAAGCCGCCGCGCCGCTCCTGATTAAAGATCCAGTACTGGGCGACACCCTAATCGTCGTCCCGGTCGGCGAGCTTGGCCGCGGCGTCGATGCGACGCGGAGTTTTGTCGATTTCCGTTTGCTCGAAAGCGTTCAGGGCATCGTCATTCGCCCGAACACCGATGATATTGTCGTTCGACCCGATACGAATGCGGTCGAGATTACGCGGCCTCACGGTCTCGCGCTGTCCAATGAGCGCGATCAGCTGCTCGGCGCGGTACCGACCAATCTTCATCGCGTTTTCGACTTCGTCGCCTGGCGCGGGCCGGATAGCGAGACTTTTATTGCACGCCGCGCCAAGCTGGAACGCGCCGCTGCCGACGCGCCAGCCGCCACGCGCACCGGCCCGCGGCTCGATCTCGCGCGCTTCTACTTCGCCAATCTTTTTGCCGCGGAGACCCTCGGCGTGCTGAGCCAGATCGAGCACGACGATCCGGCTTCAGCCAACGATCGCGGCTTCCTGGCGCTGAAAGGCGCGGCCTGCTTCCTCGCCGACGATCGCGATTGCGCCCGGAAGCAGCTCAACCTCGCCACCTTCGATAAAGAGCCCGAAATTGCACTCTGGCGCGGCGCGCTGGCCGCCAGCGTGGCCGATTGGAATAGCGCAGCGCGCGAATTCACCAACAGCATCGGCGTCATCTCCACCTATCCCAAAGCGCTGCGAGACCGCTTTGCGCTGGACGCGGCCGGGGCAATGATCGACACCGATCGCGGCTCGGCGGCGGGCCCATTGCTCGACACGGTCTTGAAGGATTCCCCCGGCGCCAGCGACAAGGCGATGGCTGAATATCTCACCGGCCGACGCGAGCAGCAGCTCGGCCAGCTCGAGCCGGCGCTCGAGGGGTGGATTAAGGTTGCAAGTTCCGGCGATCGCAAGGCGCGGGCGCGCGCACTTTATGCGCGCGCGATGGCGCTCTACGACAACAAGCGTGCGAGCCGTCTCAGCACGATCAACGCGCTCGATGCGCTACGTTTCTCCTGGCGCGGCGATGCGTTCGAATTCACGCTGCTGCGCCAGCTCGGCGAGCTGCAACTCGCCGAGGGCGACGCCGACGGCGGTATCGAATCACTGCATGAGGCGGCGGTCTATTTCTCCGACTATCCGGCCTCAAAGGACGTCGCCAAAGAAGCGGCCGAGAGCTTTGCCAATCTCTATCTCGGTCAGAAAGCCGACGATGTGTCGCCGGTAAAGGCACTCGCGCTCTATAGCGAGTTCCAGGACCTCGAGCCCGCGGGCCCTCGCCACGACCAGATCGTGCGCAAGCTGATCGATCGGCTGGTGTCGGTCGATCTGCTCGAGCAGGCGACGGCGCTACTCGACGATCAGGTGAAGAATCATTTGAGCGGCCGCGAGAAGGCGCGCGGCGCGACTCAGCTTGCGCTTCTCCGGCTTATGAACCGTCAGCCCGATGCCGCGCTCGCCGCGCTCGATATCGATGTCGGCAGCGACATCCCCTCCGATCTCACGCGGCAGCGTCAGGAGCTTCGCGCCCGCGCCCTGACCGACCTCAACAAGAGTTCGGACGCCCTGGCGTTGCTGCAGAACGATAACAGCGTGGATGCGGCGCGGCTGCGCGCTGACATCTACTGGCGCCAGAAGGATTGGGACAACGCGGCCAAGGTCTTCGCCGCGCTCGCGGGCACGCCGCCGGCACAAGGCCCGCTCGGCGTCGACCTATCGCGCATCCTGCTGGCCTGGTCCGCGGCACTGGCGCTCGACGGCAATCAGGATGGACTCGACAAGCTGCGCAAGGAATGGGGTCCGGCGATCGCGGGCACCCAGACGGCGCAGGCCTTCAATCTCATCACGGAGGATGCCGATGCCGGCCTCGCCGGCGGCGGCACGGCTGCCGATGTCGCCGCGCGCGTCGCGGAGATCGGCAATCTCCAAAGCTTCATGGCGGCATACCGCAAACGTCTCGCCAGCGACGGACTCAGCGCCGCCGTGAACTGACGATCCATTGCCCGTTTTGCTATGACGTCATGCCCGGACTTGTTCCGGGCATCCACGTCTTCAAAACTCGTGGATGGCCGGGCCGAGCCCGGCCATGACGAAGAAGTGGAGGGGGCCGACGGACAATGTTGCGCACAAAAATAGCGGTCGTGCTGGGGCTGTCGTTTCTGATATGCGCTACACGCTCGGCCTCGGCCCAAACCGACGAGATCCAGGTCTACAATGGAGAGATCGACGAGGTCGGTCAGGCGAGCCTGACGCTCCACAACAACTACACGCCGATCGGCCGCAAGGCAGCGGAATTTCGCGGCGGGATCGTACCGCAGGGCTCCTATAACGGTGTCGCGGAATGGGCTTACGGCGTGACGGAATGGTTCGAGGCCGGGCTCTATCTGCCGCTCTATTCAATCGCGCGCGAAGGGCGGCCGCTGATCAATGGCGGCAAGGTCCGCCTTCTTTTCGCCCAGCCGCATGTCGCCGAGCGTCAATTCTTCTATGCGATCAATTTTGAATTCAGCTACAACGCGCGGCATTGGGAGGCGACGCGCTTCAGCAGCGAAATCCGGCCGATCGTCGGCGTGCGTTTTGGACCGGTCGACCTGATCTTCAATCCGATCATCGACAATAGCTGGAGAGGCGTCGGCGCGCTCGATTTCGCGCCGGCGGCGCGGCTCGACTACAATTTCTCCGAATCCTGGGCCGTCGCGCTCGAGCACTATGCCGATTACGGCCAGTTCCGCGATCTCGCCGGCTTGCGCGACCAGCAGCAGATGCTCTTCGCGGTCGTCGATTACAGCGGCGAGCCGGTCGATATCGAAGCCGGCATCGGCCACGGTTTCACCGCCGGCTCCGATGGTCTCGTCCTCAAGCTGATGCTGACGAAGACGTTCTAATCACTTCTCCACCAGCGGCACGACGTAGCGCTTGTCGATGATCTTGTCGGCATCGACCTCGCCCTTGATCATCCCTTCGGATTTGTACCAGGCGATCTGGCGCAGCACGTCTTTCACATCGAGCCGCGCGTCGCCATCGACATAGGCGAGGGCGCGCTCGATCTGCGCGGTCGGCTGCTGCGTATACTTGGCGATGATCGCGAGCATCTCGGGCGCGGTCGGACCCATGCGCGGCTTCTCGTCCGGGCCGATGAAAGCGTCATGGTAAGCGCGCGCGCCTTTACGCAGCCCGCGCAGATAGCGCCGCACCAACTCGCCGCGCTCGTCGGCCGTCTTCGTGGTGATGATCATGGCGCCGCCCTGGGTCGGCACCTCGTCGCCGGGATAGCCGATGAGCTTCACATCGCCTTTCTGAATGGCGGGCAGGGCGGCCGAGGCGGGCGTCACCGCAGCATCGGCTTGCGCGCCCGTGACGGCCGAGAGCACGTTGACGATCGCCTGCATTGGCAGCACGCGCACGGTTTTTAGATCGACGCCATATTTGGCGGTGATCAGCGAGAGCGTGTAATGCGCCGGCGCGCCGACCTCGCCGAGCGCGACCGATTTGCCGCCGACATCCTTGTAGGATTTGAGCCCGCTCTCATACGCCTTGTTCGAGGCGATGAAGGCGTAGAGCGGAAAGCCGGCGGCATCGCGCGCATTGGCGGCGATGATGCGCAGCTGGCCTTGGCCGCCGAGCTGATAGAGCGCCGCTGTGAGCCCGGCCGAGCCGAAATCGATATCGCCTGACACAGTCGCGACCGCAACCGGCAGCGAGGCCGCGAAGAACACCATCTGCGCGTCGAGGCCTTCTTCCGCGAAATAGCCCTTGTCGATCGCGATGAAGACCGGTCCGCCGGACGCGATCTTGGTCGAGCCGATCTTGATCGTTTCAGCCTCGGCGCGAGGCGCGAGCCAGATGAAGGCGGCAGCGAGGGTCAATCCAAACACAAGTCTCAGCCGCATTCGCTTTCTCTCCATACACTTCTCAAAAATTGCGCGGGCAATCTAGCGAAGCGGAGAAAGCCGGCCGAGGCGAAGCTGAGCGCCTCTGGTTGAATCAAACTTTCGAGGGTTCCTTGAAGACCATCTGCTTGCTTTTGTCGGCCTTCACGCCCGAGGTCGAGAGGTCGAACTTGTTGCGCTCGACATCCATGCAATAGTCCTCGACATAGGACCGATCGCTCGGCGGCTTGAAAGGCGTGTGGCCCATCTTCTCGAGGCGCTCATAAACGGCCGGCTGCTCCTCGGCATCGAGGGTGATGCCGAAATGATTGAGGCCGGTATGCACATGCATATTGTCGGCCCGCTTCAAGAGCGCGATATCGAGATAACCGTCGGTGAGCCAGACGGAGGTCTTGCCACGGCCGGTGACCTCGAAGCCGAAGGCGTTGACGTAGAACTTCGCCATCTCTTCCGGGCTGTCCGCGAAGAAAGCGAGATGCCTGATCTTTGCCATGCTGGTGCTCCGTCTTTCGATTTTATTCGTCGTCATTGCGAGCGTAGCGAAGCAATCCAGAGTTACGCGTGAGATTTCTGGATTGCTTCGTCGCTGCGCTCCTCGCAATGACGATGTTGAAGCTTAGGCGTTCTTAATGAACGGAATCGCCAGGCGATAGACGTCTTGCTCCTTATCCCACGGCACCATGTGCTTGCAGCCGTCCAGGATGTGGAGATTGACCTCGGGATGCGCCTTCTTGAAGAGCTCGGCGCGCTCGCCGGCATGAGCGCGATCCTCGCGGCCGTAGATCAGCAGCACCGGGATCTTGAGATCGAGCATGCGCTGCCATTGCGGCACTTGCTGCTGCTGGCCGCTGCCGCCGGCGCCTTCTTCCGAGCGCGCGCGTTTGGTGAAGACCTCGAAGCAGCGGCCGATGCTGCGGCTATGGCGCAGCGCGAGCTCTTCCGGCGTCACCAGCTCGGTGTGGAAGAGATCGGCCTGCATCAGCTTCTTGGTGTCTTCCGGCTTGGGCTCGGTCTCGGCCATCTGGCGATCGACCCGGGCCGCGACCTGGCTGTAGCGACCTTCGACATCCGCCGGCAGCGGCGGCAACAAGGTGCCGGTGCCGAGCACGACGAGATGCGAATAGCGCTGCGGCTCCTTGCCGACGAGCTGCACCGCCTGGCCGCCCGAGCGCGAATGCGCGACCAGCGCGACCTTGCCGAGGCCGAGCGCGTCGATGAATTTCGGCGCCGTGTTGGTCTGATAGGCGAGAGAGAGATCGTTGCCGACCTCGCTGAGGCCATAGCCCGGGAAATCGAAAGCGATGGCGCGGAAACCGGCCTTGGCGAAATTCGGCAGGTTGCGGCGGAACACGTCGGCCGATGAGCCGAGCGAGGCGCCATGCATGAACAGCACCGGGGTCCCCGAGCCTTCCTCGAGATAACGGATCTTCAGCCCGTCGATGGTGACGTATTTATCCGCAGTCATCGTCGCGAGATGCGTGTCCATGCTTCCTCCTTATGGGCCTTTGAGCCGCTTTGATCGATGATTCTTACCTCTATCGTCATTCCCGCGAAAGCGGGAATCCAGCGCTTTTTCTAGGGTCCCCGCTTTCGCAGGCAAGACGAGAAAAAGAAGCAGCGCGCTAATACCCCGCCGCGATGTCGACGCGGTCGGTCATCTTCTCGCCGCGCTGGAAACGGCGGATATGGTTGCAGATCAGCGGCGCGATCTCGGCCGGGAACTGCCCGCGCGAGGCATGCGGAATGACGGTGATGCGCGGATGGCGCCAAAAGGGATGCTCTTTCGGCAGCGGCTCCTGGCGGAAGACATCGAGCGTCGCAGCGACAAGCTGGCCGCTATCGAGCGCGGCGATGAGATCGGCATCGACGACATGCGGGCCGCGGCCGAGATTGATCACCGATGCGCCTTTGGGCATGAGCGCGAAGTTCTTCGCGCCGAGGATGTCTTCGGTCTCGGTCGTCAGCGGGAGAAGATTCACGACGATCTCGCTGCGGCCGAGAAAAGCGGCGAGCTGATCCGGCCCATGAAAGATCTCGATGCCGTTGAGCTGGCGTGGACGCCGGACCCAAGCGGCTGTCTCAAAGCCAAGGTCGCGCACGGCTTTGGCGGCGGCGGCGCCGATCGGGCCAAGTCCCATGATGCCGACCTTGCGGTCGCGCGTCTTGAGACGCTTGGGGCTAGCCCATTCGCTCTTTTGCTGCGCGAGCAGCAATTCCGGAATTTGCCGGTGATGGCGCAGCACGTGCAGGATCACCATCTCGGTCATCATCTGATCGCCGGCCGGATTGGCGGCGCGCACGATCGGCACGTTTTCGGGAATCGTTTTGTCGCTGAGGAACAGATCCTGCCCGGCGAATAGGGAAACGATGAGCTTCAGATTGGGCATCGAGCGCAGCGCGTTATCGGGCATGCGGCCGCAGGCAACGATATCGACCGTGGCGAGGTCGCCGGCCTCGGGCCAAAACCGCACTTCGAGCTCGGGGATTTCGCGGGCAAAACATTCGCGCCAGACTTGCGGCGGCGCGAAGATCGGGGTCATCAGCAGGATCATGATGACGCATTGAGGCAAAGATCTGCTCCTTGTGCAAGGCAGCGCAACTTAGAAGCTTAGCGCCACCCACGCTTTCAACTGGCGCGCCGCGCTTTCGGCGATAGACTGATCGGCAAAGATACAGGGAGGAAAGCCATGAAATTTCTGCTGGCGCCGCTCGCCGCGGCCGCCGTCTTCGCATCGCTGCCGCTCGCCCAGGCCGGCGATATCCCAATGACGCCGGCGCTGCAAAAGGTGATCGATGGCGCCAAGCAGGAAGGCAAGCTGACGCTGTCTTACGCCGCGAACATCCTCGGCGGTTCCGAGGGCGCACAGATCGGCGCGGCCGGCATCAAGAAGGAATTCGGCGTCGATATCAGCATCACCTATTTCCCGGGCCCGTCCTTCGCTCCGATGGCGGCGAAGCTCGTGACCGAGATGCAGGCCGGACAGCCGGCCTCGACCGATCTTTATAACGGCACGGCTGTCGAAGTGACGCCGCAGTTTTCGAAGGGTCTCTTCCTCAAGGTGCCGTGGACCGAGCTCTATCCGAGCCGCATCACCGCGCAGATCGCCGAGGCCGATGGCCGCGCGCTGCGCATCGTCACGAAGATACCGGGCATCCTCTACAACAAGAATGTCGCGCCGCAATTCGCCAAGGCCGACAAGGTGTCGGATCTTCTGAAACCCGAATACAAGGGCAAGCTCTACACGACCCCGTATCTCGCCGGCTTCGACGTGCTCGTCGGCAAGGATGTGTGGGGCTACGAGAAGACCGAGAATTTCGTTAAGCAGTATGCGGAGAATATCGGCGGCCTCGTCGCCTGCGCCGGCGTCGACCGCATCGCCTCCGGCGAGATTCCGGCCCTGGCTCTGTCTTGCTCGGGCTCGGAAGCGCATCTGCCGAGATATGGGGCGGTGCTTGCGGAATCGGTTCTGCTCGATATCGCGAGCCGGCGCTTCGATTATCTCTGCGTGCCGACGAACGCGGCGCATCCCAATGCCGCGATCCTCTTCGCGCTCTATGCCTCGTCACCCGAGGGGCAGATGAAGATCCTCCATGACGGGTTCGGCACCGAGCTCGATACCTATCCCGAGACGCCGAGCCACCAGCAGATCGTCGGCCTCGAGAAGGAAGGCGCGAAATTCATCGACGTGACGACGGATTGGTACGGCTCGCATCCCGGGATCGAGGACGATCTCGGCAAGCTGATCAAGATCGTGACGAAGCGGTAGGCGTCAGCTGCCGCCGAAGCTTTGCACGAGGCTGCCGGCGACGAGATACCAGCCGTCGACCAGCACGAAGAAGATCAGCTTGAAGGGCAGGGAGATCGTTACCGGAGGCAGCATCATCATGCCCATCGACATCAGGATCGATGCAACGACGATGTCGATGATGAGGAACGGCAGGAACAATAGAAAGCCGATCTCGAAGGCGCGGCGCAGCTCGCTGATCATGAAGGCGGGCACGACGACGCGCAGCGGCACGTCCTTCGCCTCCTCGGCCTTCATATCGACCTTGGCCATGCCGGCAAAGAGATCGAGATCCTGCCCGCGCACATGGTTCATCATGAAAGCATGGATCGGCGCGGCGGTGCGGTCGAAAGCCTCCTGCTCGGTGATCTTGTCGGCGATCAATGGTGCGATGCCATTGTCGTAAGCGCTCTGCAGGGTCGGCGCCATCACGAAGCCGGTGAGGAAGAGCGCGAGGCTTACCATCACGATATTGGGCGGCACCGTCTGTGTGCCGAGCGCGTTGCGCAGGAAGGACAGCACCACGACGATGCGGGTGAAAGAGGTGACGGTGATAAGGATCGCCGGCGCGAGGCTCAGCACGGTCAGCAGCATCAGCAGCTGAACGATGTGGCCGGTCGAGGAGCCGCCTTCGCCCATATCGAGCGTGAGGCTTTGTGCCAGGACGGGCGCGGCCGAAAGCAGCAACAGGAACGGCGCGGTCCAGCCGATGGCCCCCCACCGATTTTTGGGCAACCAGAACTTCATGGCCGTGACCCCGGTAACAAAGTGGCAAAGCTCGGCGTGGTCTCTGAGCGTCTCGAAGGGTCGGCCGGGGGATCGGCGGGCGGGATGATGCCCGTCTCGACAACGACATCGTCGTTGAGGCCGAGGAGAATGAGATGCTCGACGCCGTCGCGCTTCAACAAGACGAGGCGGCGCTTATTGTCGAGCGAGAGCACTTCCTGGACGCCGAGCCGGCGCTTGCCGCGCGCCGTGGCGAGGCGGCCGCCGAAGCCCAACCGCTTGGCGACCCAGGCGAGGGCGAAGATGAGCGCGACGACGAGGACCAGCGCGCCGAGGAAGCGCCAATACATATCTTCCATCATGGCGCGGTCTCGCTTGCCGGCCGCTGATCGGCGGCGAGGAGGTGGAAGAGAAGATCGGCGGCGACGGCGAAAGGCGCGATCGGGACCTGCTCGTTGATCTTGAGCGAAACCAGCAACTCCGCGAGCCCGGAATCATGCTGGATATTCGCGCCATGCGCGCGCGCGAGCTCGCGAATGCGGGCGACGATCGCGTCGGCAACAGGATCGGGGGAGGTTCCGGGCAATGGTTAATCCTCGAGGCTCGTTTAGGCCCGAGAGTGCCGCCGGCATGGTTAATTTTGTGTTGCCGCCGGCGGGATTTTTCCCAGGATTGCGCGCCGGAAAACCCCCGGTTTTACGCTTTATTAAGGTAAACGGCCGAGCATGGCGGCATGGATATCGGCCACATCCCCTTATTCGCGGCGTTCTCCAAACGCATGGCCTGGCTGACGGCGCGGCAGACCGTGCTGGCGCAGAATGTCGCCAATGCGAACACGCCCGGCTATCAGGCGAAGGACCTGAAACAACTCGATTTCAAATCGCTCGTCGGCGGCGGGAAGGGTACGACCGGCGGCCTGCTGCGCCTTGCCGCGGATCAGCCCGGCCACATCGCGCCGGCGCTGGCGAACACGCCCGCCACCGTCGTCAAGGTCGCCGACGATCAAAGCCTCGACGGCAATGGCGTCTCGCTTGAATCACAGATGATGAAGGTATCGACCAACGCTTCCGAATATGCGCTGGTGACGACGCTCTACCGGCAGAACATCAGCATGATCAAGACTGTGCTGGGCGGCGGCTCGAGCGGTTGAACGCGAGGAGATGGAGCATGGAACTCGATAAATCCGTTAGCGTGGCTTTTGCCGGCATGAGCGCGCAGAGCCAGCGCCTCAAAGTCATCGCCGAGAACATCGCCAACGCGGATTCGACCGGCAAGACGCCGGATCAGGATCCCTACAAACGCAAGATCATCAGCTTCGCTGACGAGCTCGACAAGAAGCTCGGCGTCGACATGGTGAAAGTGACGGGCGTCAGCCAGGTGCAGGGCGGGTTCGGCCGGATCTACGAGCCGGGCAATCCGGCGGCCGATGCCAGCGGCTATGTCAAGACGCCGAACGTCAACACCATAACCGAAATGATGGATATGCGCGAAGCGCAGCGCGCCTATGACGCTGATCTCAACGTCATCGATGCGGCGAAGGCGATGCTCAGCCGCACGATTGATTTGCTACGCGGTTGATCCGGCGCGTGGGCGACAGGAGATAGGCCATGGCCGTCAATATGGGTGCCGCCGTCAACGCCTACGCCAATGCGGCGAAGATCGCGAGCAATGCGATGCCGCAGGCCAAAGGCGGCGAAAGCTTCGGCAAGATGCTGCAGGACGCCGCGTCATCCCTCAGCGATACGCTCAACAAGAGCGAGCAGGCGAGCTTGCAGGCCGTCACCGGCAATGCCGATCTTGCCTCCGTGACGCAGGCGGTGACCGACGCGCAGATGGCGCTCCAGACCGTGGTCGCGGTGCGCGATCGCGTGATCTCGGCCTATCAAGACATCATCAAAATGCCGATCTGACGGCGCGCAAGGTTTGAAAAGATGACATCCGCCGACGCTCTCACCATCGCCCGCGAAGCGATCATCGTCGCCTTGAAGCTCGGCGCGCCGGCGATGCTGCTGGCGCTCGCCGTCGGTCTCGCGATCTCCTTCTTCCAGGCGCTGACCCAGATCCAGGAAATGACGCTCACCTTCGTGCCGAAGATGATCGTCATTCTCTTGTCGCTGCTGCTCTTCCTGCCTTTCATGCTGACGACGCTGAGCTCTTTCACCGAAAGCCTGATGGGCCGCATCGTTTCCGGTTAGCGCGACGGTAGATGAATATCACCGATTTCCTGCCGGCCAACACTTTCGGAGCGCTGCTGATCTTCGCACGCATCGGCACGGCGATGATGCTTCTGCCGGGTTTCGGCGAGATCTACGTGCCGCAGCGCTATCGGCTGCTCTTCGCGCTGCTCTTCTCGGCGCTGCTTCTGCCGATCCTGTCGCCGATTTTGCCGGGTTTGCCGGCGAGCCCGGCTGACCTCGTCCTCGTGCTCGGCGGCGAGCTCATCGTCGGCGCGTTCATCGGCACGCTGACGCGTCTTATCCTGTCGGCGCTGCAAACCGCGGGACAGATTGTCTCGGTGCAAACGGGTCTTTCCTACGCCCAGGTCTTCAATCCGATGGAAGCCGCGCAGGATTCGGTGCCGAGCTCGTTCTACGCGATCCTCGGCGTGCTGCTGATCTTCCTCACCAACCTGCATCATCTGATGCTGCAGGGTCTGGTCGACAGCTACGGCGTCTTCGTGCCGGGGCATCTGCCGCCGGTCGAGGATCTGTCGCAGACCGTCGCGCATGCGGTAGCGGCCTCGTTCCGCCTTGCGATCGAGATGGCGGCGCCTTTCATCGTGCTCGGCACGGTGTTCTTCGTCGGCCTCGGCCTCATCGCGCGGCTGGTGCCGCAACTCCAGGTCTTGTTCGTCACCCAGCCGTTGCAGATCCTCGGCGGGCTCTTGCTGATGGGGCTGCTCGCCGCCACCGGCATGGGCTGGTTCCTCCAGGTCTTCACCCAGCAATTCCAGTCGATCATCCCGGGTTGAGCGATGGCCGAAGAACGCGACAGCGGCCAACAAACCGAAGAACCATCCCAACGCAAGCTCCAGCAAGCGCGCCGGCGTGGCCAGGTCGCGCAATCGCGCGAAGTCAACACGTGGTTCATGCTGATGGCCGGCACCGGCATCGTGCTTTTCATCGGACCCACGGCGGCGACGAGCATCGCCGCGACGCTGCGCGCGTTCTTGACGCTGCAGCATTATCTCGGCCGCGACGGGGTGCGCTGGGACGCTATCCAGGCGACGATCGGTCAGATCGCGTTCGTCCTGCTCTTGCCGCTGCTCGTCGTCGTTGCGGCGGCGGCCGGCGGCACGCTGCTGCAGATCGGGCTCGTCTTCGCGACCGAGAAGCTCGGTTTCGATCTCTCGCGGATTTCGCCGCTGGCGGGGTTCAAGCGTCTGTTTTCGCCGCGCTCCGCCATCGAGTTCTTCAAGAGCATGGCGAAGGTCGCGGCCGTATCGGCGGTCGCCGGCTGGATGGCGCTGCCATCGCTCGCCACGCTCGCCCATATGGTGCGCGAGCCCGCCGAGCTCATGCCGCATGAGCTCTATAACCTGATCCTGCGGCTGCTCTTCGGCGTGCTCGCCGTGGTGACCGTGCTGGCGCTGTTCGACTACGGCTATCAGCGCTTCTCCTTCCTGCGCTCGATGCGCATGTCGAAGCAGGAAGTAAAAGAGGAGAACAAGCAGGCGGAAGGCGATCCCGTAATCCGCGCCCGCTTGCGCGCGATCCGCATGAACCGGGCGCGCAAGCGCATGATGGCGGCCGTCCCGAAGGCGTCGGTCGTGATCACCAATCCGACCCACTATGCCGTCGCGCTGCAATATGACATGGGCGATTCCGGCGCGCCGAAAGTGGTCGCTAAAGGCGCCGATCTCGTCGCCTTGAAGATCCGCGAAATCGCCACCGAGCATGACGTGCCGATCGTCGAGAACCCGCCGCTGGCGCGGGCGCTCTATGCCGGCGTCGAAATCGACCGCGAGATTCCGCCCGAGCATTACAAGGCGGTGGCCGAGATCATCTCCTACGTCTTCCGCCTCAAAGGCAAGCTCCGCCCGCAGGCCCAGACTGCTCGATGAAGCTTCTACGATCGTGAATCACTCCGTCGTCACCCCCGCGCAAGCTGACGACCCGCGTGGCCGCTTGTCGCGGCCATGCCCTTCGGGTTCGCTCGCAAAGGGAGCGAACGGGTCGTCCCAGCGCGACGACTGGATGCCCGCTTTCGCGGGCATGACGAAATATGCGATGTGCCGACCCTCATCTTCTTTGTGGTAAGCTCGGCGCAAATGGATTCGCTGCTCGATTCGGACTACGCGACGCGCGCGCTGCATTTGCCGGCAAGCGCCGCGCCGCCGCAGGCCCCGCGCTGGGTCGCGGGGGTCGGGCTTCTGACACTCTGCCTCGCCGCCGCCGCCATCCTTTGCCTCGCGCTGCTCTTCGCGCAATCCGTATCGAATTCGGTGGCGGCGCCTGCCGCCATCGTGCTGGCGACCTTAGCGCTGGGATGCGGCGTTGCCGCGATCGTCGGGCGCCATGTCCACGGCGCGGCGATCGGTAAGCTCGATCTGCTCAACCAAGCGCTCACGACCGCGGCGAATGCGCATCTGATCGTCGGAGCCAGCGGGCAGACCATTTATGCGAATGCGGCGTTTGCACGGTTCTTCCCCGGTCTTGTCGGGTTGCCGCTCGATGCCTTGCAGCGCCGACTCGTCGCTGGCGAGGGCAGTGTCGGCGATTTCGCGAGCTTACGGCGCGATCTCGAGCAGAAAGGTCGCGCCAGCGGCCGACTCGCGATCTCGCATCCGGCCGGGCCACTCGCCTGGTTCAGCGTCTCGGCGCATCGCCTTGCCGGCAAGGATGCGGTGAGCCTCTGGAGCTTCGAGGACGTCACCGAGCGCCACACCATGGAGCAGGAAATCCGCGACGAGCGCGCGACGCTCGCCGATTTCCTCGACCGCGTGCCGAGCGGCTTTTATTCGATCGATGGCGCCGGGCATTTTCTCTTCGTCAACGCCGCGTTTGCCGAATGGCTCGGCGTGAGCGCGGCGGAGCTGGTCGGCCAGGGGGCGAAGCTCAGCGATTTCCTTGCCGATCCGCCGCCCCCCGGCACGCCGCCGCATGCGCCTTTCGCCGGAGGCGGACAACCCCATCAGCAGGGCCGCGGTGAGGTCAGACTGAAGACGCGCAGCGGCCGCGTCATTCACGCGCTGATCACGCAAAGCGTGGTGAAATCGGGCACCGGCCTGCGCACCCATTCGATGGTGCGCGATCTGGCCCCGGAGCGCGATTGGCAGCAGGCGCTGGCGCAGTCGCGCGAGCGCTTCGAGCGCTTTTTTGCCAAGGCGCCGGTCGGGATCGCGCTTCTCGATCGCGACGGGAAATTTGTCGAGGCGAATGCGATGCTCGGCTCCTTCCTCGGCGCCGAGCCCGCCCCGCTCATCGGCAAGACGCTGCCGGCCATGCTTGTCGAAAGCGAGCGCGCTGATATTTCGGAAAAGCTCGGCACGGCACTCCGCGGCGGGGCGGTACCTGGGCCGCTCGCGCTCCGTCTGCCGGGCGGCAAATCCGCTGCGCTGGTGACGACACGCGACAGCGAAGGCGGGCTGATCCTCCATTTCATCGACACCACCGACCAGAAGAAGATCGAGGCGCAATTCACGCAATCGCAGAAGATGCAGGCGGTCGGCCAGCTTGCCGGTGGCGTCGCGCATGATTTCAACAATCTGCTGACCGCGATGATCGGCTTTTGCGATCTTCTCTTGCAACAGCATGGGCCGGGCGATCGCTCCTTCCCGGACATCATGCAGATCAAGCAGAACGCCAACCGCGCGGCCAATCTCGTGCGCCAGCTTTTGGCCTTCTCGCGCCAGCAGACCTTGCAGCCGCGCGTCCTCAACGTCACCGACGCGCTCGCCGATCTCTCGCATCTCTTGCGCCGGCTGATCGGCGAGAATATCGCCCTCGATGTCGTCCATGGCCGCGATCTCGGCCTCGTCAAGGTCGATCAGGGTCAGCTCGAGCAGGTGATCATCAACCTCGCCGTCAATGCGCGCGACGCGATGCCGGGCGGCGGCACGCTCACCATCAAAACAGAGAATGTCGAGCTCCAACAGCCGATCCGCCGCGGCGACGAGCTGATGCCGGCGGGGAAATATGTCGTTATCGATGTCGCCGATACCGGTTGCGGCATCCCCAAGGAGAATGTCGAGCGCATCTTCGAGCCGTTCTTTTCGACTAAGGAGGTCGGCGCCGGCACCGGTCTCGGGCTCTCGACGGTGTACGGCATCGTCAAGCAGACCGGTGGCTTCGTGCTGGTCGATAGCGAAGTGGGGCGGGGCGCGAGCTTCGCGATCTATCTCCCGCGCCATGAGGGCGAGGAGGGCGCCGGGACCATCGTCGCGCGCGCCGGCGAGGAGGCGGCGCTCTCGCTCGACCTGACCGGCGCCGGCACGGTGCTGCTGGTCGAGGACGAAGACCCCGTGCGGCTCTTCTCTGCGCGCGCCTTGAAGAACAAGGGCTACACGGTGATCGAGGCGGAGAGCGCGGAGCGCGCGCTCGAGATCCTTCATGACGGCGCCAACAAGATCGATCTCGTCATCACCGACGTGGTGATGCCGAAGATGGATGGACCGAGCCTCATTAAAGAGGTGCGCGAGCTCTATCCCAATCGCGCGCTCAAGGTGATCTTCATGTCGGGCTATACCGAGGACAATTTCCGGAAGCGCCTCGGCGACGATGTCGACATCCACTTCCTGCCGAAGCCGTTCAGCCTCAAGCAGCTGGCGGGCAAGGTCAAAGAAGTCATGGCCGAGGGAGAGTGAAGGCGTCGCTTTCATTTTCAACGTCGTCCCATTCGTCATGCCGGTAATCTCGGATGTTTGTCATGAAACAAAGCAGATGTCTGCTTTGCCCGTCGGCATGCCGGTTTCGGGACTACGGCGGCCTTGCGGCAGTGATGGTCCGTAAGTCCGTTAGTGATCTATACCGGTCCTGAACCCTGATTATTCCGACGAGCAACCGCTCTCTCTTGTGTCTGGTTCGTGAAATCACGGACCTGCTCGATGAAGTTCTGGACCACCGGGCTCAACGCACGATTCTTCAAGGTCACGATTCGGACCGGCCTTTGATTGGTGGGCAATGCCACCGTTAGCGCCTTGATCGCCGTCTGCATGCCGGCAACTTTCAACATTGCGGGGGCAGCAGCCGTAATGAAGTGACCGTCCGCGACCATCAAGATGCGCAAGAAAGCGGAGTGTGTAATCACAGTCGCGCGGGGAGGATTCAATCCATCTCTGCGAAACGCGTCGGCCAGGAGCGAACTGACAAAGCTCTCGGGCAGCGGCAGGGCCCAAGGTTCGTCGACGAGGTCGATTAACTTGAGCCTGCGTTTGCTTGCCAGTGGGTGCCGTGCGCCAGCGACGATTACGACCGGCTCATGTTGAAGAACCTCACTTTGTAAGAGATCTTCGTTGATGGGTCGATTCACCTGTGCGATCACAACATCAATGTTGCGTGCTGATAGTTCGCGATAAAGTTCGGGTGGTTCTCGTACCGTTATTTGAAACTTGATGTGCGGATACCGCCGCGCAAGCCGATTGACGATCACTGATACGATGCTGGCGGACACCGGTTCGGTACAACCGATGCGCACGTCCCCTGCGGTCGGGTCGGACAGAAAATCGATATCAGCGACCGCTTTCCTGAGATCGTCGAATACGGCCGCACCGCCTTTGAGAACCGCAATCCCGTAGGGAGTGAATTCAATCCCTTTGCGACCGCGTTCCAGGAGGCGCTTACCGAGGGTGCGCTCCAGGGTGGCGATTGCTTGCGACACTGCGGGCTGGGAATAGTTAAGGCGATTGGCTGCACGGCCCATGCCGCCTGTTTCTGCGACGGTCATCAATGTCTGCAAGTCCTTCAGTTTCAGACGTCGTCCGATTCTTTCGTCCCAGGGCATAAGCGGGTGCCTTTCATTCGAAACGCTTATGGAAATATAGAATAATATCATTATTTTTTTTATGTCGCTTTCGCTAGCGTCTGTTGTGCCAGCAACGGATTCGCGATCTCTGCATATCAGTGCGAAAGCGGTAGACCACATGGCGCGTCTTCAGGAAATATTGACCCGCCGCCGGTTCGTGCAGGCAACTGCCGCGGGCGGTCTTGCTCTGGCGGGCTTTGGTCGAACCACACCGGCGCAGTCCGCCAAGCCGAACATTCTGTTTATCATGGCGGATGACCTCGGCTACGCGGATGTCAGCTGTTACGGCCAGCGCGACTACACAACGCCGAACGTGGATCGTCTGGCGATCGAGGGCCTGAAATTCACTCATGCCTATGCCAATTCCGCCGTTTGCTCCGCAACCCGCATCGCTCTCATCACTGGGCGCTACCAATATCGGTTGGCAGCCGGCCTCGAAGAACCGCTCGGAGAACGAGAATCCGCAGGCATCGGGCTGCCTCCCAGCCATCCCACCCTGCCGTCGCTTCTCAAGAAAATCGGCTACGCGACAAGCCTGGTCGGCAAATGGCATCTAGGCGCATTGCCGGATTTCAGCCCGCTGAAGAGCGGATACGACCATTTCTTCGGCACCTGGTTCGGATCAGCGGACTACTTCAATCACGGACCGAACTCTCCGCGGCCCCTGTACGAACAGGACGTACCAGCTGAACGCCACGGCTATATCACCAACCTGTTGGGCGACCGGGCGGTGCAGATGGTGGAGAGTTACGCGAGATCGAAAGAGCCGTTTCTTTTGAGCCTGCATTTCACTGCCCCACATTGGCCTTGGGAGGGCCCCGACGATGAGGCGGAATCCAAGCGGATCGCGGGTCACGTTTTTGACACCGACGGGGGTACGCAGAAGACATACGGAACCATGGTTCAGAGCCTCGACGCCAACATCGGCCGTGTCTTGCAGACCCTCGAGTTCACTGGGCTAGCCGCGAATACGATTGTTGTTTTCACTAGCGATAACGGGGGAGAGCGGTTTTCCAAAACATGGCCGTTCAGCGGAATGAAGACCGAACTGCTCGAAGGCGGCCTGCGGATTCCGGCGATCGTGCGTTGGCCCGGCCGAATCGCGGCGGGATCGGTTTCCGAACAGACGATAATCACGATGGACTGGATGCCCACCCTGCTAGCCGCCGCTGGCACGCGAATGGAGCCTTCCCACCCGCCTGATGGCGAAAATCTATTGCCTACCTTGACGGGCCGTTCGACGCCGAATCCGCGCAAACTTTATTGGCGATACAAGGCCGGCGCACAGCGTGCCGTCCGCGACGGCGATTTGAAGTACCTGCGCATTGCCGGCAACGAGTTTCTGTTCGACGTTGTCAATGATCCGCGCGAGCGAGCAAACCTTAAGAATCGGCGTAAGGATGTATTCGATCGCCTTAAGAGCGATTGGGAGGGTTGGAACGCCACAATGCTGCCGGAACGGCTGCGACCGGCAAGCTATGAAAATCCCGGAGAACTTATGGCCGATCATTACGGCGTGACCAATCCACCGCGTCCGGACCATGGAGGTGCTGTCGCCAAGCCCTGAAATGATTCGTGCTCGGTAGTCCGTGGCTGCGCGATCATCAAGGCGGGTTGGATCGGCGTGTAGAGTTCGCTGATTTCTGATAGTCAGAGGTAGCCGAAGGACGACAGGCCGTTTTCGCTACGCCCGCGGCAGGAAGAGCCGCACCGTCGTACCGTGGTCGATTTCGCTCTCGATCGCGATGCTGCCGCCCGATTGCTGCACGAATCCATAGACCATGCTGAGGCCGAGGCCGCTGCCTTTGCCGACCCCTTTCGTCGTGTAGAACGGCTCGAAGGCGCGGCTGCGGACCTCGTCTGTCATGCCGCTGCCGGTATCGGATACCGCGATCATGATGTAATCGCCGCCGACGAGCTGCCAGCGTTCATGCGCCGTCTCGGCATCGAGAGATGCGGTCGAGATGGTCAGCACGCCGCCATCCGGCATCGCGTCGCGCGCGTTGATGGCGAGATTGAGGATGGCGAGCTCGAGCTGATTGGGGTCGGTGAGAGTGGCGCCGGCATCGCCGGCGAGGCGCGTCTCGAATTGCGCCGTTGGTCCCAACGTCCGCGGCAGCATCTCGCGAATGGCTTCGATCAGCTTGTTGACGTCGACCCGCTCGATCGCGAGTTCCTGCTTGCGCGCGAAGGACAGGAGCTGGCGTGTCAGGCTGGCGCCGCGCTCGGCGGCCCGCAGCGCGCTGTCAAGATACTTGCTGGTCGGATTGTCGCCGAGCTTCAGTTTCGCCATTTCGAGGCTCGGGATGATCGCGGCGAGCAAATTGTTGAAGTCGTGTGCGATGCCGCCGGTGAGCTGGCCGACCGCGTCCATCTTCAGCGCCTGGCGCTGCGCCGCTTCGGCGACGATATTGTCGGTGAGATCGCGGATGAAGCCGTTGAAGGCGTAGCCGTCGCTGCGCGGCAACGCGGTCGCGGCGAGCTCGACGGTGACGCGGGCGCCGTCGCGCCGGACGGCTTCCATCTGCAGCCGATGGCCGAGCAGGGCGGTCTCGCCGCCGGCAAGGAAGCGCTCGAATTCGGCCTGAAAGGCGGCGCGACGGTCCGCTGGGATGAGCAGCTCCGCGATCGGCTGACCGATCGCTTCGGCGCGTGTCCAGCCGAAGACGGCCTCAGCCTGCGTGTTCCATTCACGGACGATGCCGGTCTGATCCCATTGCACGAAGGCATCGATCGCGGTGTTGATGATGCCGCGCGCCATGCGCTCGCTCTCGACCAGCGCTTGTTCGGCCTTGCGCCGCTCGGTGAAATCGCGTGTCACCTTGGCATAGCCCACGATCTCGCCGCGATCGTCGCGCACCGCGTCGATCACCACATTGGCCCAGAAGCGCTCGCCGGTTTTGCGCACGCGCCAGCTCTCGGCCTCGTAGCGCCCGTCGCGCCGCACCGATTTCAGCACGCGCTCGGGCACGCCCGCGGCACGATCTTCCGGCGTATAGAAGATCGAGAAATGCTGGCCGATGATCTCGTCGCTGGTATACCCCTTGATGCGCTCGGCGCCAGCATTCCAATTGGCGACGAAGCCTTTCTCGTCCAGCATGAAGATGGCGTAATCGACAACGCTGCCGACGAGCAGGCGGAAGCGGCGCTCGCTTTGGCGCAGCCGCTCATAAGCCTCGGTCATCTGCTTCGTGCGCGCCTCGATGCGCTGCTCGAGCATTTCGTTGAGCTGACGCAGTGCTTCTTCCGCTTTCTTCCGCTCAGTGATGTCGACCAGCATATTGACCGCGCCGATCAGATGCCCGTCGGTATCGTGCAACGGTGTCGGATAGGGGATGAAGGGTACGCGCGAGCCGTCCGGCCGTTCGGCGATCGCCTCGGCGCCGCGCACGGCGCGGTTCTCTTTCAGCGCGACCGCCATGGGGCATTTGTCATGCGGCAGCGGCGTGCCGTCGGGATTGAGCAGCCGCCAGGTGACGCACCAACGATCGCTGCCGATGACCGGCGTGCGACCCGAAAATTCGATGCAAGCCTCGTTGAAGAAGATGATGCCGCCATCGGCGTCGGTTACGTAGACGGCGACCGGCAGGGCATCAAGCAATTCGCGAAAATAGTGATCGCCGCGCAGGAAGGCTTCTTCCAGCAGGCGAACGCTCGCCGGCGCGATGAGGACCGGGTCAAGGCGAGCCACATTCGGGGCTGACACTAGGATTCTCCTGTTTCGCCCATCCTTCCGTTCGAATGTGGTTTGATTTGGGCGAATCCTTGCTCTTTTGCTAGCCCACGCGCGCCCGTTTTGCGCTCGCTTGCGCGGTTACTTTGTCGGGCGACAGGTGTTCGAGGACGGATTCGACCGCCTCGCTCAGCGAGGTCGCGACATCGTCGATCACCTCCGGCGTTTCCGGCCGGTTATCGAGATAATGCGGCATGCCCGACCACAAGCCGAGCAGGATCTCGGCATCGGGCGGCGAGTGGCGGCGCAACCGGCGCGCGAGCAGGCGAAGGCGTGGCGGCGATGCGCCGCCGAGATGCGAGAGGCAGACGATCTTGGGGCCGCCGGCCCCCGCCGCGAGCGGGCGTGCGAAGCGCGGCTCGGTCATCCAATGGCGCGCGGGAACTGCGCGCGCGTCGATGCCGTGCTCGCCCAGGAGCCGCGCCAACAGCAGCGCCGCCGCATCGTCGAGCTCGTTGCGGGCGCCGAGGCATTCCACCTGAGGCTGCTGGGCCGCCTTCGCTTCCGGCGTCGCCTCGCTCTCTTCGCCGAGACCTTCGATCATTTCGTGCAGCGTCTCGCTGATCTCGGCCCGGTCGGTGCGTGTCAGGACGCCGCGCTCGCTGTCCTCCTGCGCCATCGACAGTGCCGGGATCGCGATCTCATCGCAGAATTGGGCGAGCGAGCCGGATTTGAGGAAAGTCTCGGCTTGCTCGGTGATCTCGGCCTCATCGCCGGCCAAGAGCCGCTGGTAGAAAGTCTCCTCGACTGCCAGCGGCGCCTCGTTGCCGAACAGCACGGCGAGAAAACGCAGCGCCGGCACATAGAGGCCTATGACAACGAGACAAGCGGTGAGCGGCGTCGACAGGACGAGGCCGATCGGTCCCCAGAGCCAGGTCCAGAACGTCGCCGCAACCAGCACCGCGACCGGCGATAGGCCCGCGCTGGCGCCGAAGAGCCAGGGCTCGAGCGCCTGACTGGTCACCAGCTCGACGGTGATGAAGAGACCGAAGGTCTCGAAGAAGGCCGACCAACCCGGCGCGATCGTCAGCGAAAGCGCCAGCGGGAAGAAAGCCGCGATCCAGGTCCCGATATACGGCACGAAGCGCAGCACCAGGAACATCACGCCCCAGAGCGCGGCATTCGGCACGCCGATAAGGAAGGTGCCGATCGACATCAGCGCGCCGTAGATCGCGTTGACGATCAGCTCGGTCCAGAGATAGCGGCTCAGCCGCTCCACCGCGTCGTTCAGCATCTGGGTGGTACGATGGAGATCGCGTGCGCCGGCAAGGCGGATGAAACGGTCGCGCAGATTCTCGCGGTTGAGGAGGAAGAAGATCGCGAACACCAGCACCAGGCCGGCGAGCGCGACCGGCTTCAGCAGCGGCCCGACATAATTGTCGACGATCTGCACGAAGCCGGTCTGCTGCTGGATTTCGACCGGCACTGGCGCCTGGTTGCGGTTGGCGTTGGCGCCGGGCGCGAACGTCGCCTGCGGCGGCGTCAGCTCGTCGCGCAGCTCCTGCATGAGCTGCGTGCCGCGCCGCATCAAGCGATCGACCGGGAGGGCTTCCCGCATGGTCTGCAGCTTGGTTTCGATGTTGGGCTCGTAGCTCGGTAGCTGCTTGGTCAGCGAGGCGACTTCGCCGACCACCACCGAGCCGAAGCCCAAAGTCGCTACACAAGCGAGCATGACGACGATGATCGCCGATAGCGCGCGGCCGAGCCCGTGATGGCGCAGCCACAGCATCGGCGGCGAGAGCACGAAGGTAAGGAGACCGGCGATCGCCAGCGGCACGAAGACTTCGCGCGCGACATAGAGCACCGTCGCCGCGATGATGAGGATCAGCGCGCCGCCCAGGCCGCTTGCCGCGAAAGCGGACCGCCTGCTCTCGCCGCTGTCGCGCGGCAGGCCGGTGCCGCGTGGCTCGGACATGTCGCTCGCCGGCATGGCTAATGCGGGCTGGCGAGCGAGAGGAATGCCGTCGGAAGGGGCACGGGCCTTATCCGCCGAGCGCCCTTCCGGCAGCGATGACAAGCGCGAAAAGGATCACGGTGATCACGATAAAGAGGAAGAACAGCACCTTCGCGATCCCGGCAGCGGCTGCCGCGATGCCGGTGAAGCCGAACAGCGCCGCGATCAGCGAGATCACCAGGAAGAAAAGGGCCCAGCGCAGCATGATTGTCACCCGATACTCGTGAACGATGCCGTTACAACAACGCGCGTACCCGCACGGTTTCGCTTGAGCCGCGCCATGGGAATTCGGCATGCTCCGGCACGGCAGAGGGATGCCGCAGCAAAGCAACGAAAAGAGGGCGGGAATAATGCGTTTCAGAGGCGGGATCGGCGTGCGGCTCTATCATCTGGCGATCATGCCCTTGGCGATCGTGTTGGGGGCGCCGCTGGCAACGGCGCCGGCGGCGCGTGCGCAGCTGCAACCCGTGACCATGGCGATGCCGTCCGAGGGCCTCGCCTATTCGCTCGCCTACATCGCCGATGCGAAAGGCCTCTGGGCCAAGCACGGCGTCGACATGCATGAGGTGCTGATCGCCGGCATCGGTGCGACTAACGCGGTCATCGCCGGCAGCGTCGATGTCAGTCACGCCTCGGGCGCGAGCCTGACGCGCGCCGCCGCCCGCGGGCAAAGGCTGCTCGCGATCGTCGCCGTGCTCGATCGCGCCAGCGTCGAGATCGTGCTGCGCAAGGACGTCGCCGCAGCCGCAGGTTTTTCGCCGCAAGCTCCGCTTGCGGAGCGCGCCAAGGTGCTGAACGGCCGCACCATCTCGATCGACGCGATCAATTCGATCGACGACATCTTCATCCGC
The DNA here is from genome assembly GCA_035606035.1 of Allostellaceae bacterium. Classification (GTDB taxonomy): domain Bacteria; phylum Pseudomonadota; class Alphaproteobacteria; order ATCC43930; family CGMCC-115725; genus CAIKMD01. The sequence continues at coordinate 2,752 of DATNGE010000028.1, read as the reverse complement.
GTGATCGCCAAGCGCGGCGGCCTCGGTCCAGATGCGGTGCGGCTCGCGGTGCTGAAAGCCGACAACGCGCTCGCCGCGATCGGCACCAACCAGATCGACGGCATCGCGATGTCGCCGCCCTGGCCGCAAAGCGCGATGCTCGAGCGCGGCGCCGTGCTGGTGGCAAGCGGCCTCGATGGCGACCCGCCCGATTATGTGCCTCTGACCACCACGATCGTCCTGACCAAGCCCGAGACCTGCGAGAAGCGCCGCGTGATTTGCGAGGGCGTCGGCCAGGCGATGAAAGAGGCATCTGCAATCCTGCGCGGCCCGCCCGCGGAGGCGGAAGCGATCCTGGCCAAGCGCCTGCCGACCATGGATCCGAAGCTGATCGCCGCCGTGCTCGAGAAGATCCGCAAGGCGACGCCGGATCCGCTCGCGGTGACGCAGAAGGCGCTTGAGAATGCCGAGCGCATGAATGTCGAAGCGGGTCTATTGAAGCCGGAAGAGAAGCTGCCGTCCTACGACGGGCTCTTCACCGACGCTTACGTGAAGTGAGGGGGAGGGTGAGCGGACGTGCCTTACTCCGATTTCATTCCGGCGACGCGCATCGCTATGCGAAGATCGCGATGATGATGCGAGCGAGGAAAACATGTCGGCTGAGCTTGCTGGCGTTCACCTTGCTCGGCGGGCTGAGCGGCTGTCATAAGGATTCAGTCACGGCCAACCCGCAGCATGATCGGCAGACTGAGGTGCGCCGCGAGGAGGACTGCGCCGATCCGCAGTGGAAATCCGCCAATCTCGGTCTCTGGTACAACATCTGCTCGGGCGGGCAGCACTAGCGGCGACCTTCGCGATTCGCGCGAAATACCCTCCCGGCAACGGTGAACCGGGTTGCCCACTCGTGACCTTATTTCTTAATATGTTGTTGAAATACAACGATATCGATGAGAACATAAAAAGAACTTGATCTTAGCAGAACAAATCGTGTACTTGATCTGTCCTGACATTGAACGGCTTAGCGGCCTATGGAATAAGGAGTTGGGGGATGTCGAACACCGCTCTTCGCCTGGTGGACAAGGACACGATGGACAAGCAAAAGGCGCTCGACGCCGCGTTGGGGCAGATCGAGCGCGCTTTCGGCAAGGGCTCGATCATGAAGCTCGGCTCGCGCGATGCCGCGGCGGAGACGGAAGTGATCTCGACCGGCTCGCTCGGCCTCGACATCGCTCTCGGCATCGGGGGTCTGCCGCGTGGCCGCATCGTCGAGATTTACGGGCCGGAAAGCTCAGGCAAGACGACGCTGGCGCTGCATGTCATTGCGGAGGCGCAAAAGGGCGGCGGCACCTGTGCTTTCATCGATGCGGAGCACGCGCTCGATCCGGTCTATGCACGGAAGCTCGGCGTCAATATCGACGAACTCTTGATCTCGCAGCCCGATGCCGGCGAGCAGGCACTCGAAATCGCCGATACACTGGTGCGCTCCGGCGCGATCGATGTGCTGGTGGTCGATTCCGTCGCCGCGCTGGTGCCGCGCGCCGAGCTCGAAGGCGAGATGGGCGACAGCCATATGGGCCTTCATGCGCGGCTGATGAGCCAGGCGCTCCGGAAGCTCACTGGCTCGATCTCCAAATCGCGCTGCATGGTGATCTTCATCAATCAGATCCGCATGAAGATCGGCGTGATGTTCGGCAATCCCGAGACCACGACCGGCGGCAACGCGCTGAAATTCTACGCTTCGGTCCGGCTCGACATCCGCCGCATCGGCGCGATCAAGGAACGCGAGCAGACCACCGGCAATCAGACCCGCGTCAAGGTGGTGAAGAACAAGATGGCGCCGCCTTTTAAGCAGGTCGAATTCGACATCATGTATGGCGAGGGCGTCTCGAAGCGCGGCGAGCTCATCGATCTCGGAATCCAGGCCGGCGTGGTCGAGAAATCCGGTTCGTGGTTCGCCTATGACGGCCAGCGCATCGGCCAGGGCCGCGAGAATGCCAAGCAGTATCTGAAGGACAATCCCGCCGTCGCGGATGCGATCGAGCATGCGATCCGCGCCAATGCCGGCCTCGTCGCCGATGCGATGATGGCTGCGGGCGGCGGTGAGGCTTCCGCCGAGGAGTAACCCGCCTCGGCTTTTGCCGTAGGAAAGGCTTTCCCCCGCATCCTCCGGCCATCCTAGCGGCACCGGGCGCCGGTGCCGCCTTTCTTTTGTCTAAGTCATTGGACTTACTACAAAAAAAGAAAAATTGTCAAACGAACCCAATTTGCAACATTGCCGAATTGTCATTAGCTATTACACCCTAATCGCGCTTTCAATGAAGCCGGCAAGCGGCCCGAGCGAGATGGACATTGGGAGATGGTCACGGTGAATGTCGGCGCGAAGCCGGAAGAGCTTTCCGTCGCGAGGGTAAGGCCAGGGATTGATCGGCACGACGCGCTCGCGCTCGGGCTGTTGCTGCTGCTCTTCATCATCGTTCTCGCGACTTTCACGCAATACGGCACGACCTGGGATGAGGATTACCATTTCTGGTACGCCCATCAGGTCATCGCCTATTACACGACTTTCTTTCAGGATCAGACGGCGCTGAACGCGCCGCCGATCAGTTATTACGGCGCGCTCTTCGACGTGGTCACGGCGTTGATCGCGCCGATCTCACCCTTTGGTGATTACGCAACGCGGCATCTCCTCAACGCGCTCGTCGGCCTGCTCGGCATTGCCGGCTGCTGGCGTTTGACGCGGCTCATCGGCGGACCGCGCGCCGGGCTGCTTGCG
>DATNGE010000027.1:0-7142 GCA_035606035.1 Allostellaceae bacterium | reverse complement strand
GAAGCTCACCGAGCACGTACTTGCCCAAGGAGGAATCGTTCGCGGCCTCGTTCGAGATGCTGAACAGCCGGCTGACGCCGCCATTCATCTGATCGAGGAGCGCTTGCGCCTGGTTCCATTGCCCGACGAGCTCGGGATTGCCTTCCGTCGTCCCGGCCTGCAAGCGCGAATTGATGCCGGCGACGATGCTCGCATAGCTGTTCGCGTTGTTGCCGAGGCTCTGCCGAGTCGCCGTGAAATCGGTCTGGCCGCGTGCCACATTGCCCTCGAATTGGGTCACATCGGCGCGCAGCGCCGGTAGCTTCTGGCCGAAGAGCGTGGCGCCGGCGGGTACGGGCGCGCTGGCGGCGCCGTTCGCCGCAGCCTGCGGCGCGGGCGCGCTCGGCGTCGCGGCGGGCTGCGGGTTGGCCGCAGCGTTCGCCTTAGGCGTCCCGGTATTGGTCGCGGCCGGCGTCCCGGTCGCCCAGTCGAGCACGGTGTCGCCGTAGGAGCAGCCGGACAGCGCCAGCGCCGCCACGAGCGCGAGGTATGGAGAGCGCGGACGACGCATGTGCAACAGCCACCCTCGTGTCATTTTATTCGTGCCGCTTCTCATGCCGCCGGCAAAAGGCATCGGATTTTGCAGGGCGAATCCCCGACCTAAGACGATCGCTCGGCGAAGCAAATGGTCCCCGGAATGAGCGATCCTGCGCTGCAAACGATCTTATGCGCTGCTGCGGTGAGCGACAAGCCGCTTTCGCTGCGGCGGCGCTTGCCTTGCTATCGCGCGTGCTTGCCGCTAGTTTCGCCCCCGCTTCGGCGGCGGCAATGCGCCCGTAGCTCAACTGGATAGAGCACCAGACTACGGATCTGGGGGTTAGGGGTTCGACTCCTCTCGGGCGCGCCACTCCCGATCTGCGAAGCCGCCACAGCGTCATCGGCCTATCCTCAGCATGCCCTGCTGCGATGTGATCGCCGCGCCACCTCCGTGAGAAAATCGCTGGTATAGTACCGCGTCCGCGCGCGCTATCCTTCACGCTATCGGCGGAGCGACCGGCGCGGACGCGCGGCGTAAAAGGGGTAAAGAATAGTTTGACGATGGCGCGGTAACGAACGCAAAAGCGAATTGTCGGACCGGAGACCGGCAACATCGGGACAGCACTTTTCGGATTTCGCTCGGTGGAGCACCGGATCGGCGCTGGGAACCACAAACGCGATCAACGGGAGGCCCGAGGCGCATCGGCGTCGGGGACGGATCTCGCGCCGGAGGATACCGCAGATGAACACTCGTCCGCCGCGGTGCATTCGGATCAACTGCGCATCCTCTTCACCCAGGCGCCGATTGCACTAGCGGTCAACGTCATCGTTGCGAGCATGATGGCCGCGGCCCTCGTGCCGGTCGACCAACGGCGATATCTCGTTTTCTGGCTCGGCTTGATGTCCGTCACAATTGCGCTTCGCGCGTTACTGTGCCTTTGGTACAGCCGCGCGGCGAAGGCGGGCTCTTCCGCACCGCCCTGGGGCGCATACAGCGCTCTCGGATCCGGCGTTACGGGAGCGCTCTGGGGAATCGGCGGTGTGCTGCTGTTTCCCGACGCGGACAGATATCAGATGTTTATCGCACTCACGATCGCCGGCATGTGCGCCGGTGCGGTCGCCGTGAATGTCTCACATTTTCCGACCCTGCTCGCGTTCATCGTCACCGCGATCTTTCCGCTTGCGCTGCGCTTCGCACTCAAAGCCACTACCCCCGACGAGATGTTGGCGGGAATGATGGTCGTGTTCGCCGTGGCGCTCGCTTTCGCCGGATACAATTTCAACCGTTCTATGGCCGAGACCTTACGGCTTAGAATCGATCTCGCCCGTAACGCGCGCGCGTTGGAGGCGACGAATATCCAATTGCGCGACGAGAGCCGTCACCGCCGCGCCGCCGAAGACATGCTCCGACGCGTCGAGAAGCTCGACGCGTTGGGCCGTCTTACCGGCGGGCTGGCACACGATTTCAATAATCTGCTCCAAATCATCATCGGCAATCTCGATCTCCTCAGGTCCAGAGTGACGCCCGGCGCGGGGGAGCGGCTGCTCGTCGCCGCGCATGAAGGGGCCGATCGCGCCGCGAAGCTGACGCATTCGCTGTTGGCGTTCGCGCGTGACCAGCAGCTGGGCGTCGAAGTTGAGGACCTGAACGCCATCATCGAAGATTTCAGCGAACTGCTGCGCGACGCCGTGCGAGAAAACGGAACAATCGGTTTCGCGCTGGGCGCGCAGCCGCTGTTCTGCTTGGTCGATACGACGCATTTCCAGACGGCCCTGTTGAACCTCGTGCTCAACGCCGGCCAGGCGCTTCCGCCGCAAGGCGGGCACATTGCGGTTGCAACGCAGCGGGTCGGGCTCGACGAACGCCAAGCCGCCGAATATCCGAATTTGAAGCCGGGTTCCTATGTGATGGTCACCGTGAGCGATACGGGAAAGGGCATGTCGCCGGAGGTCATGGAGCACGTTTTCGAGCCGTTTTATACGACAAAGGAGATTGGCAAAGGCAGCGGCCTGGGTCTGAGCCAAGTTTGGGGATTTGCGATCCAATCAGGCGGTTCGATTGCCATGACATCGCGGCCCAATGAGGGAACGACGGTTCGCATGCTCTTGCCTGCCGCCGACGGGCGTTCGAGCGCCGCGGCGATCTCGCCGCGCCGCGTCGCGGTCGAGCCCGCGGCGGCGGTAGTGAAGCCCGAGAGTGTGACTGTCCTGGTCGTCGAGGATGAGCCGGCGGTGCGCTCTTTCATGGCCAAGGGGGTAGGCGAGCTTGGCTATCGCGTGCTTACGGCGGCCGACGGACCGAGCGCGCTAAGACTCCTGAGGGAAAGGGCGACGATCAACCTTTTGTTCAGCGACATTATGATGCCGAACGGCATTCGCGGCGACGAGCTGGCGAAAGAGGCGCGGAAACTCCGCCCCGAACTCAAGGTTCTCCTGACATCCGGGTATAGCGCCAGGCCGGAGGCGGATCTTGCATTTCCGTTTCTCCAGAAGCCGTTCAGCCATCGCGAGCTCGCACAAACTCTCGGCGACGTTTTGGCGGACGATTAGCGGTCGGCAATGGCGGCTTAAGCCGCCTTGCCGAGCGTCTCGATCGTGGTCAGCAATTGCTGGATCGCGAGCGGCTTGCGCAAGGTGCTGACCGCGCCGTTCGCCATCGCCTTCTCGACCAGCTCCTCGAGGCTGAAGCCGGTCATCATCACCACTTGCGCGTTGGGCTTGAGCTTGCGGATGGCAAAGAACGCTTCGACGCCGTTCATGCCCGGCATCTTTACATCCATCAGCACGACATCGAAGCCGCCTTCGCCGAATTTGGCGATGCCCGCCTCGCCGCTCCCGGCGATATCGATCTCGTGGCCGCGCATCGCGAGAATGTCGCCGACGCTTTCGGCGTGGTCGCGGTCGTCGTCGACGATCAGGATGTGGAGGCTCATGCGGCCAACTCCTTGGCAGGTGCGGGCATCTCCTTGGCTTGCGCGGTCGGCAGGCGCAGCGTGACGCGCGTGCCGGCGGCGGCGCTGCTGGCGATCGCGACCGTGCCGCCATGCTGCTCGATGATCTGCTTGACCATCGGCAGGCCGAGCCCGGTGCCGAAGCTCTTGGTGCTGAACAGCGGCTCGAAGACCTTGGGCAGCACGTCGGCGGCAATGCCCGGACCGTTGTCTTCGATGATGATTTCGAGACGATCGCCTTGCGGCCGGGTGATGACGCTGATGCGCGGCGGGCGATTGCCGGGCAAGGGCTCGCTCATCGCGTGCTCGGCATTCTCGAGGAGGTTGCCGATCGCCCGCTGCATCCGTTCGGTATCGATGGCGACGAACGCATCGGGGCTGGAAAAGAGCCGCTCGAGGCGAATACCGGTGGCGAATCTGGGCTGATCGAGCAGCGCACCGAGCCAGGCATTGATCGCCACCGGCGCAGTCTCGATCGGCCGCATTTGGGTGAAATCGGTCAGATCGAAAATAATGCGCTCGCAACGCTTGATGCTGCGCTCGATGCGGTCCAGGGGCCGGCTGAGATCGAAGCCCTGCTCCTCGGTTTGTTGGCGCAGCGCGTAAACCGTATTGCCGATGGCGCTCAGCGGATTGCGCAGCTCATGCGCGATGGTCGCGGTGAGCTGGCCAAGCGCGGAGAGACGCTCGCTGCGCACCAATTCTCCCTGCAACAGCCGCAGTTCGACCGTCCGTTCCTCGACGCGGCGCTGCAAGCGCTCGTTTTCCTCGATCGCGCGCTGCGCCAGCCGGTTGTCGACGAAAGAGCAGGCGAGGCCCAAAGTGATGATGAGGGCGGTGCCGGCAGCGACGGCGATCGCCAATAGCTCGGGCGCGATGACCTCGCGCGGCATGTCGATCGCGGGGTCGAGGCGCAAGGTCAGCGCCGCCATGCCGGTGAAATGCAGTCCGACGATCGCCAGCACGAGAAGCCCGGTCGCAGCGCTACGGTTGCCGAGGCTGGGCCTTGGGCTCAATACCTCCATCGCGGCCGCCGCCATCGCGGCGCCGGTGCCGACGGAGATCGCGAGCATGACCGGGTCCCAGATAAGGTCGGCCGGCGCGCGCAGCGCGGCGATGCCGGTGTAATGCATGGCGCCGACCGCGAATCCGACGACGGCGCCGCCGAGATAGCGCACACCAAGGCGCAGCACGATGGCGATGCCGATCCAGCTCAGCACGACCGCGACGGCGATCGAGAGCAAGGTCAGCGTGATGTCGTAGCCGATCGGGATGCCGGGCCGATAGGCGAGCTCGGCGATGAAATGCGTCGTCCAGACGCCGACGCCGAAGACCGTGGCGGCGGCGGCGTGCCAGAGGTCGCGGCGCGTGCCGCTCGAGACCTGCGCGTCGGCGAGGAGGTTAACGGCGGTGAAGCAGGCAAAAAGGCAGACGAAAGCGGCAAGGACCACCAACCGCAAATCGTGCTGCTCGACGATGCAGTCATACAAAAGCTGGAGCATGGTGGGCCATTTAGCCCCAGATTGGGTTAAAATCCCCTAAACCACAGTATTTGCGGTGTTTTTAGCCCATGGTCGACATATCGTCGTCGACAAACCGCGACGCTATCGGCGGGGATTTTAGTGAAACTTCGAAGCTCGTTAAGGCAGCGCGTATTTGATGGCAAACATGCCCGAGCGCGGTACTCCCCATTTCTATCGCCAGCAGGCGGCGCGCCTGAGCGCCCTCGCGGCGCAGGTCGGCGACCCCGCGCTCAGGCAGCAATTCGAGCACATCGCCAAGAGCAACCAACTGCTCGCCGATTTCTTCGCCGCTAACCAGACGCAGACCGCTCCAGCGCGGGCGACGCGCTAGCGATCGTCTCTCGCCATTCCAGCGCCGCTCTGGGCCGGCGCCCGGACAGCCCCCCATTCCCGGCGCACATCCGGGTCGGTTTCGGCGGCTTCCCGGCTCGCCCGCAGCCGCGTGAAGGCTTCGGGCGCGGCGAGCCGGCCGAGGGCCCACACGGCCATGGCCCGGACGAGCGGCGAAGGATCATCCAAATGGATGATCACCGCTGGAACAAAGCCGGTATGGCCGCTATTGCCGATGGCGATCAGCACATTGCGGATGAAGCGGTCGCGGCCCGTGCGCTTGACCGGCGTGCCGGCGAAGCGGGCGCGAAAGCCGGCATCGTCCAAACTCACCAGCTCGGCCAGTTCGGCATTGCCGGCGCGTCGAGCGAAGCGCGTCTCGCGCGCCGCCTGGGCGAATTTGTTCCACGGGCAAGCGGCGAGGCAATCGTCGCAGCCATAAAGGCGATTGCCGATCGGCGCGCGCAGCTCTTCCGGAATGTGGCCCTTGTGCTCGATCGTCAGATAGGAGATGCAGCGCCGCGCATCGAGGCGGTAGGGAGCGGGAAACGCCGCCGTCGGGCAGGCATCGAGACAAGCGTGGCAAGCGCCGCAGTGATCTTCATCGGGCGCATCGGGCGCGAGCTCGAGCGAGAGGTAGATCTCGCCGAGGAAGAGCCATGAGCCGAAATCGCGCGAGACGAGATTGGTATGCTTGCCCTGCCAGCCGAGTCCAGCCGACATCGCCAACGGCTTCTCCATCACCGGCGCGGTGTCGACGAAGACCTTGAGCGGCGCCGGCGAGTCCTCGGTGATCTTGCGCGCCAGCGCTTTGAGCCGCGATTTCATCACATCGTGATAGTCGCGGCCGCGGGCGTAGACCGAGATGTTGCCGTGACGCGGCGCGGCGAGATCGGCGAGAACGTCGCCTTCCGGCCCGTAATTCATGGCCAGCACCACGACGGTTTTTACATCCGGCCAAAGGTTCTTCGGCTGGACGCGTTCCGCGGCGCGCGTCGCAAGCCAGCCCATATCGCCGTGATAGCCGCGCGCGAGATATTCGCCGAGATGGCGCCGCGCTTCGTCGGCGAGTTCCGGCCGCGCGAAGCCGATCGCGTCAAAGCCCAGATCAAGCGCCGCTTTGCGGATCGCCGCTTTGGCGTCCGCGCTCATGATCAGCCGCGTCCGCGATAAGGCTGAACGCCGGGATCGGGCAGCCAGAGCCCGTCGGGCGGCGCGCCGGTCTGATAGAAGACATCGATCGGCATGCCGCCGCGCGGATACCAATAGCCGCCGATGCGCAGCCATTTCGGCGCGATCGCCGCGATGACCCGTTTGGCGATGCCGAGCGTGCAAGCCTCGTGGAACGTGCCGTGATTGCGGAATGCGCCGAGGAAGAGCTTCAAGGACTTGCTCTCGATCAGATGCTGGTCAGGCACGTAATCGATCACAAGATGGGCAAAATCCGGCTGCCCGGTGACGGGGCAGCCCGATTTCGCCCACCTCGTGATCGACTATGTTCCCGAAGAGACCATCGTCAAATCGAAATCCCTCAAGCTCTTTCTGACCTCGTTCCGCAATCACGGCGCCTTCCACGAGGAATGCACGGTGATGGTCGGAAAGCGCATCGTCGAAGCGGCGGCGCCCAAGTGGTTGCGCATCGGCGGCTATTGGTATCCGCGCGGCGGAATCCCGATCGACGTGTTCTGGCAAACCGGAAAGCTGCCGAAAGATGTCTGGCTTCCCGAAACCGGCGTGGCACCCTACCGCGGCCGAGGTTAGTTCGTATACAGACTAACCAGCCAACTCATCGTGCCGGTGACACGTCACGATATGATCGTTG